>JAJEIJ010000012.1:0-125914 GCA_022827725.1 Acidimicrobiia bacterium | reverse complement strand
CCTCCGAGCTGTCGCTGCACTACTGTCGTTCACTGAGCCTCCGTTCGCAGTCCGGGATCACAACAGACCCACACTGCCACGGAGGCTCAACCCATCAAAGGACCCGAACCGTCAACAAGGTCCATGGGCATTACACCTAGGGCAGCATAGGTGTCGTCCGCGAATCCCCGGTGAGCCACTTCATACGCCGACTCCCTCACTTCCTCAGGAATGACATGGTCCATGTAGGGCGATCGAACAGAAAGGACGACTCCGATCCAAGGAGAGGCCTTTAGGAGGGCTAGGAAGCTTGCAAGATGCGACATCCATATCGCCTGGCCTTCGCCCTCGTTGATCGCGTCGATCATCAGCAACGCCCTGCAATCTGCCGTCTGAGCGGCAGCCTCCAAAGCGCCGACGAACTCCTCCAAAGAAAGATCTCCGAGGTCCAACAGAGCGCACCCTTGTATCCAGGGCGACTCGCGTGTTGTGAACTGCTGACCCATCAAGACCACCGTCGGACGCCCATCAGCCAGTCGCCGCTCTGCCACATCACAGAGCAGGTGCGTCTTGCCGGACCCGGCCTCACCTGTGACAATCATCAAGTCGCCGTTGACAGCCTGATCGAAGCCCCAGAGGGTGTCCGAAGCGTCCATAAGGACCCTTTTCAAGGCATGTATTTGGTATGCAGCATCGCTGTAGGGATTCGAGCGATTGGCGTGAGCAGTTTCTTCAGCCTTGTTCTGCTCCTTGAATTGTCTGGCCGCAGCTGCCAACTGATCTTCGCACTCCTCCAGGAGTCCAAGAGCATCGCGGATATCTTCCATGATGCCCGAAAACGACCACTTACCATCTGGGAGACATCCCAGGCCATAGAGCGTTTCGACAATCTTGTCGACCAGCTGAGCGACATCGTGGATTGCCGTTCTTCCCCCGACAGCATCCTCGTCGGCGAGCCTCCTCAACGTGTAAGTAGGTGCCTGCCGAATGCTCTTGGCCACGTCGCGTACCGCTGAGATAGCGAATTCAGAACGGCCAAACAACTCAAGGTCCTCAAGAAGCGGCACGTCGACATGGATCTCAGGGGTGTAGCGCGGGCCAGCCGCCTGCAGCGCAAGCTTGGATTTCGCATCGAACCACTCAGCGCTGAATTGTTCGGCAGTTCCGAACCAAAACAGAGTTCGTCCACTATGAAACTCATGGGACAGGCGACTGATGAGTTCAGATGAACCCCACCAAACGAACTCGACCTCCATCCCACGGTCACCCGCCCAGCCTTCCCATTTTTCGACATGGGTCTCCCATCGCTGCATCTCGGTGGTGATTCCCGGCCTACGACTATCCGAGCGATCATGTGGAACGCATACGAAGTAGCGAACAAGATCCGGGTGTGCCCCAAGCGCTGTCTTGACCGACTCATCTAGCTGCCTCAATTGAGCTTCGCTCAAGGCGTTAAGAAAGAACTTCGCCTGCCAGCCCCACTCCCGACCATCCTCAAGCCTGCAGAAGCACTCAACGCCACCATCGGGATTGCCTTTGCGGACGAATTCTGCGCCCTCCGGTGATTCCGACCGAGCCAACTGACTGCACAGCTCCTCAAACCCATCTGAACGCGAACCGTTCAAGGGTCTTAGGTCTGACCAGCTCAAACCCACTCTTGACCTCCCTTTTGCCAGCTAATAGCCTGTTCAGGCTACCCCCGCCCTGTGACAGAACCAGTTCATCGTCTGGCTCGTGAAGACTTCAGACGCTCTGGCTCAAACTTGAGCGTCATGATCACAGATCCCGAAGATGAATCACTCAAGGTGGCCGCGGTGGAAGGATGCTCGTTCCGTTCAGTTAAGCGGGGCGATCCTGTCGGGGTTCGTACCCTGGGCGAGTGCCTCCCAGGCTGCATGGAGTTCAGAGCGATGTATCTCGCTCCACTGGTCGACCAGATCATGGGCGCGCTTCGGGAGTCCCCCTCGCAGCAATTGCGACGACTCGACGTCGAACAAGGCCTCGTGCTCGCCGTAGCGGGCGTGGAAATGAGGAGGGCCATGATCGCGGGCGTACATCGTGATCACGATGCCGAAAAAGCGGCTGAGCTCCGGCACTGCCGGCTAGTCAGCGATTGCTGAGAGGTTTTCTGAGGACGACAGTTCGTCGAAGGTTTGGCCGGTGATGTCGAGATAGAGGCTTAGCGGGCAGGCATCGACCTCGGTGCCGTCGCCCCACGCCACCGCGCCGGAATCGGCCACGATGTGTGCTGAGCGCCAGAAGTCCTGGTCTGACCATGCGGCGAAAACGCCGCCGAGCGCTGCGCTGTCCGACAAATCGACAATGCCGGTGATGCCGTCGTCGAATCGCAGCCAGAGCTTGTACGGCTCTTGAACCTCAAGTTCAACCACCTGCGGCGACAGCATGAGACAAACGATACCGGCAACTTCCCGCCAACCGCGAACGACTTGCCCATGTCCTGCCAGCTCGATTGGTAGGTGAAGTCGAACCCTTTGAGCGAGCCCCGCTGTTCGAACACGACGTCGATTTATCGACCACCCATGCGCCGGTGCGGTGCAGCACCCGCTCTACTGACCTTGGGTGGGTCAACAGCTTCGCCGCCCGCTCGGCCCGATCATCTGGCTCGCCAGAAGCATCACTCGCCCCATTGGTGCGATGTCGCTCCAGAGGTAAATCGGGAAGATATGAGGGAGACAGGGCGTATGCTCAGCAAGAGCTCAAAATGACCCTCATGTGTCGGGTGCCTTGCGCTGGTCAACGGGCGGCAGAAGAAGTACGCATCAAGGAGGAAGCACCTCGGTGTACGGAGAGTGGTGGATTGAGACGCGCAAGCGTCCGCCGAAGAATTACACACCTCCAAAGCACACCGTTGCGGGAGAACTCCAGGCTGATGGAATGTCTGGTTGGACTCTGGAGACGATCGGAAGTTTGACCGCTGAGCCCATTTGGCAACTCATGGCAAGTCGTGTTGTCAAAACCGAAGACGACCTTGTCACCATCAGAGGCACGGACAACGCTGGGAAGTCATACAGCCTGCTTGGGTGCTACGACATTCAGTTGACTACGCAGTCCTCAAGCATCCGAGATGGCGTGCAGCGCTGGGCGGTGAGCACCATCGTCGAAGGGGACGGCATATGGGTAGACCCCGACTCGGAGGTCGATGAAGTCACCATTTCGTTCCGCGACCTCGCCGCGTGGGCGACAGATGTCAGGAATCCGCCGTTCGCCTTCGATGAGGACGCACAAGTCATCTCGTTCCATTGGGCGTGGAACGAAGAAACGAGCCTGGTGCGAGACCGCTCTGTCGGTCTTCATCATGGTTTCAGCTGGTCGCACTTTGATAATCGGTTCGAAGCAGATGCGGCCGCCTCAATCACAATTTCTGACACGTTGAAGATTCAGCAGGTTGCCACGAAGTGGACTCGCCCGATCAATGACCTGATGTCGCTGCTGGCGATGCGCCCGAGCTTCCCGGTCAGCATTCGGGCGCGTCTCATTGAGAAACTCGGACGGGAACGCCCCATCGAAGTCAAGATTCGGATTCCAGTGGCACTGGACCGTGTAGACGAGGACGACGCGGAGGAGGGCATCGTCTCCAGACAGTTGGAGGTGCTTGCCACCCGTGTCGGGTTGCAAGAGGTGGACGTGACTTTCGAAACCTTGTTGGGGGGATGGTTTGCAGTCCGAGAAGATGACAAGCTCCGCGTGGCTTTCGAGCATCTCGCCGACTCCCAAGTAAAGACATCAGGCTTCTGGTTCGACGACTCGTTGTTGCATGCCTGCAACGGCCTGGAGAGCCTTCATGCAGCTCGCTTCGACGGAAGCGTGTCTGAAGACACTGCCAAGCGGGAGAGCTTGACTCAACCTCAAAATGCCGAACCCGACAGCCACAAGGAACTGCTCTCAAACCGGCAGGGAACGACACGGAACAAGAGCTTCAAGACGAGGGTGGACGAAATCGCCCAAAGCTGCGGAGAAACGGGCCGAGCCATCTTGGAGGCCTACCCCGACCTGGTCAAAGACATCAGGAGGTTCCGCAATAGAGCGGCACATACCAGCACGGAACCGAGAGACGCCACCGGTCAGGTTGACGTGTTACTCGGCAGTCAATGGCTATTGCGCCATTCCCTGCTCCAAGCGCTCGGAATCGCAAAGGAGGACTGCGACGCCATCATCCTCCCGAACTTCACTTTCAAGAGACACCTAGAACGTCTCGAGGCCCGCCACGCATCAGGCACCGCCTAGCCACTGGTTGGTGCTGGCAACCTCTATGGGCAGAACAGCTAGCTGCCATCACTTTCCACTGTACCGAACCTCCCCAGGTTTCATGCAGACGGATTTGGGCATTGATCGGTATGCGGATGGGCTAGAAACCGGTGGCAACTATTCGCCTGTTCGTGCTGGCGGATTGGCTGGAGGCGTCGAATCATCGGTCGAAGTGCCGATTTCGATTCCCCAAAGTACGACCGCCGTAATTACAGCAGCCGCTAGAAGTACTAGGCCCCGGGAAAACCAGGCCCGTGCTTGCATAAGGGCAGTGTGCTTCATTCTTGAGTTCCATGACGTGAGCTGTCGACCGATTTCCTCAAGTTCGATCACCTTTACAGATGGATCCTGAGGCCCAGGAGCTGCCAGATCTTCGGCGTGTGGGTGTCTGTAGACGCCCACACGATCAATATCGATCGCTTTTGTCGTGGCAACAGCGAAAGAGGCGATTGACCCAGCCGCTGGCACGAGAGTCAGCAGTAACCATCGAGTCTGATCAATTACCAAGCCAAGATGGTAGGCAAGGAGCGCAGTGCCCACGGCAGCAATGGTGAGCGAAGTCCGGGTTAGCCGAGCAGCCTTCTCCTCGGCCGTCTTGACTCCATCCATAACTTCATCATGAGCACGCCGCGCAACAGCAATCGCTTCAGAGGATCGAGCAACCAGCGATGCCCACGGGGGTGGGGCAAGCGTTGGGGGCTCTACACCATCTCTAGACGGCGCCTTAGATGCACGACCGAGATCCCACAGGATCCTCCGATGCGGTTTTGGCCACTTCCCGCCTGAAGGTTCGGAATCCATCACACCGTGAAGATGCGCCGCGGTCGCACGGGGGACTGTTTCTTCGGCCCCATCCAGAAATGCCCAGGCTCCTTGTGGATTGGCTTCAAGAAATACCGGTCCACTCGGCGAGTCGAGCCAATCCTGCACGCTCATCGTCAGACCCAGCGCTCTGGTGAGATCAATTGCATCTTGCAGGACCTGGTCATCTTCGTCGCGCACAAAGTCGAGACCATGGGGGTCGGTTGCTCGCCAGTCAACGACGTCGGTCGCTCTGAGCCGGCGCCAAGCCCATGCTTGCGCTCCCACCACAACAACTCGCAGATCTGCCGTTGCATCAGCAATGAATTCCTGGAGGAGAACAGGCAAATCCGAAACGAGGCGTAGTTCTTCTTCTGTCACCTCTTCGGTGTGAGGAGCAATACCTTGACCTGGCGACAGGGGTTTCGCAACCAAGCGCATCGAGCCCAGCTGTCCCCTCGCAGCTGCTACATCGTTCGTCACCAGCGACTCTGCAAACTTCAGACCAACTCTCTTGGCAACAGCTAACTGATACAGCTTCCGCTCGGCCCGCTCGACCGTGAAAGGCTCGTCAACCCACCTCACTCCACAGGCAGCAAGACCACCGAGGAAGATGTGAGGCAGCTCGTCTTGCACGAGTTGGGCTTCCAAATGGTCATAGGTGCCCACGTCGGGCGCTCCAAGCCTTCGGAACCAGACACTCGTAGTCGGCAGCACTGACCACTCAGCTGTGTCCGATTCGATCTTGAACTCGCCTGGATTGGCTCTTATCGACCAACCGTCAAGGTCACTACAGTTCAACCTCTGGGTAGCTGCCCCTTGATCCGCTAACGATTCTTCGACCAGCAGGGCTTCGCGACTCTGAGCGTCGTCAATGATCAAAACGTCAAGCTCTGACATGTACCCCTGAGCTGCTTATAGCTCTACCCTGTGCTCTCGCCTCTGGTGCGCGTATCTCCGTTGCTGCTGACTGCCTCGCCACGGACCCAGGTTTGCGGTTCGGTTGGTGCTGGCCGAGGCTCAGGTGCAGGGCTCGGCTGGGGAGGATCTCCAGAGGCCGATGCGGAAGTTGATTCACCTCGTGCGTCAGTAGCTCCTCGCACCTCGATATACCTTCCCCGCTGAGAACTCGGTCGTTGGAAATCGCCTGGTACCCGGTCTTCCAAATTCTTAGAGACCTCCTCGGATGAGGAAGGCCCTCCTCCGTCAGCTGAGCCCCTCTGGCGGTCCCATAGGGCTCCTAGAAGAGTACGACGTGCCACAGGAAGAGCCTACCTTCCGGACTCCAAGAGAACTGCTACCTGACGTGCCCGTATTGGTCAGTGGATACCCCCCGACCGCAAGTTCGCCACGGAAGAAGACGTGGCTGTGCCAGGCCCGTTCCCCATGGTTGGTCCCATCGATCAATGGGCAAGTTCGCCCCCGATGGATCAAGCCACGATGGCGCGGTCAGAATGGGGCGACTGTTTGAAGGGACGGGCGTGGCGACGGACTTGGGTGAGCTTCAGAGCAAGTTGTGGGAGGCGGCGGATCAGCTTCGGGCGAACTCGGGGTTGAAGGCTTCGGAGTATGCGTCGCCGGTGTTGGGGTTGATTTTTTTGCGGTATGCGGATGAGCGGTTTGCTCAGGCTTCTGAGGTGGTGGGGTCGGGGTCGGCGCGGCGGCAGATTGGGGCGGAGGACTACCAGGCTGCTGGGGCGCTTTACCTGCCGGAGGAGTCGCGGTTTGAAGCGCTGCTGAATCTTCCTGAGGACGCCGATATTGGCAAGGCGGTCAACGAGGCTATGGCTGGCATTGAGGTCTGCAACCCTGACCTCCAGGGGGTGCTGCCGAAGGACTACTCCCGCATCTCGGACGACATCTTGGGAGAGCTGCTGCGGTTGCTGCGGCCTTTGCCGGGAGCGATTGAGGGGGATGGGTTCGGGTTGATCTATGAGTACTTCTTGGGGGAGTTCGCCTTCTCGGAGGGGCAGAAGGGCGGGGAGTTCTTCACCCCGACCTCGATTGTGCGGCTCATCGTGGAGATACTCGAACCGTTCCACGGCAAGATCTACGACCCGGCCTGTGGCTCGGGCGGGATGTTCATCCAGTCGGCCCACTTCGTCGAGCGGCACCGCAGCGATCCCAGCCGGGAGCTGTCGATCTATGGTCAGGAGAAGACGGGAGATACCGTCAAGCTGGCCAAGATGAACCTCGCCGTCCACGGGCTTGCCGGCGACATACGAGAGGGCAACACGTACTACGAGGACCTCCACGACGCGGTGGGCGAGTTCGACTTCGTGATGGCCAATCCTCCGTTCAACGTCAACAAGATCGACAAGGCAAAGCTCGAAGACGACCCCCGGTTCCCGTTCGGGCTTCCTAAGCCCGACAACGGCAACTACCTGTGGATCCAGACCTTCTACTCCGCGCTCAACCGAAACGGCCGGGCCGGGTTCGTCATGGCCAACTCGGCGTCAGATGCCCGAGGCAGCGAACTTGAAATCCGCCGCAAGTTGGTCGAGGACCGCAGTGTCGACGTGATCATTGCCGTCGGCACCAACATGTTCTACACCGTCACCCTGCCCGTGACGCTGTGGTTCCTCGACCGCGGCAAGAAGTACACCGAACAAGCCGACCAGGTGCTATTCATCGACGCCCGCGACATCTACAACCAGATCGACCGGGCCCACCGCGACTGGACACCTCCACAAATCGAGTTCCTCGCCAACATCGTCCGGCTCTGGCGCGGCGCAGAACCTGAGTTCGACGAAGGAAGCGAAGACCTGTTTGACGAGAAGTTTCCAGAAGGTGCCTACGCCGATGTTGCCGGCCTCTGCGCGATAGCGACACTGGAACAGATCGAGGAGCAGGGCTGGAGCCTGAACCCAGGGCGATATGTGGGTTACAACACTTCTCATCCGGTTGACTCAAGCTTCTACGAACGTTTGGAAGAGATAGCGGAAGAGTTTCACACTCTTGCCACTCAGTCGGATGTGCTTACAACGCGGGTCAGCAGTGGGTTCGCTGAGGTCCTAGATAGATCATGATGACTTGCTGGCCACTTGCGAAGCTCGGCGATCACATTGACCTTTTGGCTGGCTTCGCATTCAAGAGCCACGACTTCACCGAGGACGCTGACGACGTACGGCTACTGCGAGGAGCCAACATCGGTCAAGGTTCACTGAGATGGGACCAGGCCAAGCGATGGCCGCGTTCGAGAATTGCGGATCACAAGAAGTTTGAACTCGCTGTGGACGACATCGTGCTTGCAATGGATCGCCCTTGGATCGAAGCGGGACTGAAGTGGTCGGCTGTGCGAAAGACCGACCTGCCAGCGCTCTTGGTCCAGCGAGTCGCGCGCCTACGTGCGACAGGACCGCTCAGCCAGGACTTCCTCCGATACCTAGTGGGTAGCCCGCAGTTTGAAGCATACATACGACCCATTGTCACAGGAGTAAACGTCCCGCATATCAGCCCAAGTCAGATTCGCGACTTCTCCTTTTACCTCCCACCACGTCAATCCCAAGATGCCATCGCGGATCTTCTTCGACCTGTGGATGACCTGATTGAGAGCAATCGGCGGCGGATTGAGATTTTGGAGGAGATGGCCCGGTTGTTGTATCGGGAGTGGTTCGTAGATTTCCGGTTTCCGGGGCATGAGGATGTCGAGTTGGTCGACTCCGACCTCGGCCCGATCCCTGACGGGTGGGTATGGAGGAACCTCTTCGATTTGGCGGAAATCGGATTCGGGTTCTCCTTCAAATCGAGACGATTCGCTGAGTGCGGGAATTTTCGGGTCATTCGAATCAGAGATGTTCCTAAGAACACCACTAGCACCTACACCGATGAGGATGGTGGTGAGCGATACGAAGTTCATGATGGCGACACCCTCATTGGCATGGACGGCGACTTTCATATGTGCCGGTGGGCTGACGGTTTGGCCTATCTCAACCAGCGAGTGGCACGGCTTCGCACAAGGGGTCAGCTCAGCCAGCTTCATCTTCATCTCGCACTTGAGCAGCCGATTCGGAGATTCAATGAGACGATCATTGGAACGACCGTTGCACATCTCGGAAAACGACACCTGGAAGAGATCCACATCGCGGAGCCTCCATCACGACTTCTCGTCGCAGCAACCAAACACTTCGGACCCGTGTTTGAACTTGAGTTGAATCTTCGGAAGCAGAATCGTGCCTTGCGAGAAGCTCGCGATTTGCTCCTTCCGCGGTTGGTGTCTGGCGAGCTCGATGTGTCGGAGCTTGATCTTGGGTTGGAGGCCTTGGGGGCGTGAATCCGGGTCGGTTGAGTGAGGATTTGTTGGTGGAGCAGCCGGCGTTGCGGTTGTTGGAGGAGTTGGGTTGGGAGGTGGCTGAGGGGTTTAAAGAGGTTCCGGGTCCGACGGGGACGTTGGGGCGTGATTCCCAGTCTGAGGCGGTGCTTGGCTATCGGCTCAGGGATGCGCTGCGTTCTTTGAATCCTGGACTGCCGGAGTCGGCGTTGGACGAGGCTGTCGAGCAGCTGGTGGAGGATCGCTCGGCTATGGCACCGGTGCGGGCGAACCGGGAGGTTTATGGCCTTTTGCTGGATGGGGCGAGAGTCGAGGTCTCCGGCAACGGCGGTGAGCGCCGGGTGGTCATAGTCCGGTTTGTTGACTGGAACCGTGCTGATGCGAATGACTGGTTGGCGGTTTCGCAGTTCTGGATCTCGGGGGACATGTATCAGCGGCGGGCCGATGTGGTACTGTTCGTGAACGGCATTCCGCTGGTTTTGGTGGAGTTAAAGGTGTCGCATAAGAACGTCCGCGACGCCTTCGACGGCAATCTGCGCGATTACCGGGATGCCGTGCCGCATTTGTTCTGGTTCAACGCGTTCGTGATGCTCTCGAACGGTTCCAACACGCTGGTCGGGTCGACGTTTGCTGACTGGGGGCATTTCGGCGAGTGGAAGAGGATCAACTCCGAGGGCGAGCAGGGTGTGGTGTCGCTGGAGACCGCGCTGCGGGGGACGTGCCAGCCGCAGCAACTGTTGGATTTGGTCGAGAACTTTGTCGCGTTCATGGAGCGTCCTGGCGGGCTGGTGAAGGCGTTGGCCAAGAACCACCAGTTTCTCGGTGTGAACAATTCGCTGGAGGCGTTGCGGGAGGTACACCGCCGCGAGGGGCGGCTGGGGGTGTTCTGGCATACGCAGGGGTCGGGCAAGTCTTTGTCGATGCTGTGGTTCACCCAGAAAGTGCTGCGCAAAGAGGCCGGCAACTGGACGTTTGTGATGGTTACCGACCGCACCGAGCTTGACGAGCAGCTGTACGGGGACTTCGCCGACTGCGGGGTGATCACCGCAGGCCAGCAGGTCCATGCCGAGACTTCGGCTCATCTGCGGGAGCTTTTGGGTCAGGACCACCGGTACGTGTTCACGCTGATCCACAAGTTCATCCCGCCCGAGAAGGGCCAGGCGATGCCGGTGTTGTCGGAGCGCGACGACATCGTGGTGATCACCGACGAGGCCCATCGCTCCCAGTACGACACGTTGGCGGCCAACATGCGCTTGGCGCTGCCCAACGCGTCATTCATCGGGTTCACCGGCACCCCGCTCATATCCGGCGAGGAAGAGCAGACCCGGCGGGTGTTCGGCGACTACGTGTCGATCTACAACTTCCGCGACTCCATCGACGACGGCGCCACCGTCCCGCTGTTCTACGAGAACCGCATCCCCGAGCTCCAGTTGGTCAACGATGACTTCGACGAAGAGCTCGAAGACCTCCTGGAGGCCGCCGCGCTCGACGATGCCCAGGAGAAGGCGGTGGCCCGCCAATTCGCCCGGCAATACCAGATCATCACCCGACCCCAGCGCCTAGAGGAGGTCGCGGTGGATCTGGTCCGCCACTTCGTCAACCGGGGATTCCGGGGCAAGGCCATGTATGTGGCCATCGACAAGGCCACCGCCATTCGCGTGTTCGACCTCGTCGAAGCCGAATGGGCCCGCTACCAGGCCGAGCTCGAAGCCGAACTGGCCGACACACCTGAGTCGGGGCGCGCCCATCTGGAGTCGCTCATCGAGTTCATGGGTACCACCGACATGGCCGTGGTGGTGTCGCAAGCCCAGAACGAAGTGGCCGACATGAAGGACCTAGGGCTCGACATCGCAAGGCACCGCAAGCGCATCGTCGAAGAAGACCTAGACACCAGGTTCAAAGACCCCGAAGACCCGTTCCGGCTGGTGTTCGTGTGCGCCATGTGGCTCACCGGCTTCGACTCCCCGTCCACCTCCACGGTGTACCTCGACAAGCCCATGCGCAACCACGCCCTGATGCAGACCATCGCCCGAGCCAACCGGGTGTTCCCCGACAAAGACAACGGCCTCATCGTCGACTACGTCGGCGTGTTCCGAAACCTCGAAAAAGCCCTCGCCATCTACGGTGCCAGTCCAGGGGCCGACTCCCCCATCCGGCCAAAAGACGAGCTGGTCGCAGAACTCGACGCCGCGCTGGCCGAAGTGATCGATTTCTGCGCCGCTAACGACATCGACCTCGCCGAGTTGGAAGCCGCGGAGGGCTTCGAGTTCGTCGCGCTCCAACAAGCCGCGGTCGAAGCCCTGCTCATCGACGAGCAGACCCGCCGCCAATTCGTGAAGCTGGCCCGGCGAGCCCGAAAGACCTTCAAAGCCCTGCTGCCCGACCCCGAGGCCATGGAAGTGGCCTATCGCATCGCGGTCATCCGCACGATCGCCGCCAAGATCGAATCATCCACCGAGGCCCCCGACATCTCCGGGGTCATGAACTCTGTGTCCGAACTGCTCGACCGCTCCGTCGGAGCCAAGGAATACATCATCCCCACCGCCGACGCCGAGCCGCTCATCGACCTGAACCAGCTCGACTTCGAAGAGCTCATCCGGCGCTTCGGCGACCGCAGACACACCGCCGCCAAAGCCATCGAGAAGAACATCGAAGAACGCCTCGACGACGCGGTGCGCAAGAACCCCACCCGGCGAGACCTTGCCGAGCGATTCCGACAACTCATCGACGAGTACAACGCCGGAACCCACAACCTCGAAGAATTCCTCCGCCGGCTCAAAGCCATCAACGACGAGCTCACCGACGAAGAACAACACGCCGTGCGAGAAGGCGCCACCGAAGAAGAACTCGCCATCTTCGACCTGCTCACCAAACCCGAACCCGACCTCACCCGCGCCCAAGCCATCGAAGTAAGGAGCGCCGCCAAGAAGCTGCTCGACCGCATTGCCGACGAACTCGTCCTCGACTGGAAGCGCAAGCGACAAACCCTCTCAGCCGTCAAAGTCGCCATACGCAAGACCCTCGACAACGAACTGCCCGATGTCTATGGACCCGAGCTCTTCGACCAAAAGGTCAGCGCCGTCTTCGAGCACATCTACGCCAGCTACTACAACAACGGGGAGTCGGTTTACAGCCAATCGCCCCCGTAACATGGGCGGATGGTGGATATGGGATCGCCTGAGGAGCGCTCGGCGCTTCCTCCCAAAGGAGCTCGTTGGCTGGCCTTTGCCTCGATTCTGGTGGGAGGGCTGTGCGGGGGGCTGATCGGGTTCGCCTACATCGACCTCCAATGTGAGGGGAACTGCGGGCTGTGGACCGGGCTCGGCGCTTTGGTCGGCGCGCTGGTTGGAGCGGTGGGCTTGGCCGTGGTGGCCATCTTGACCTTGCGGGCTATGGAGGAGTGGCGGCTGTTCGGCGGGCGCCGCCAAGACCGGGGCTAGTCGGGCGCAGTTGCCAGCGCGGCGACGGCCCGGCCGATGTCGGCGTCGTCCACATCCAGATGGGTGACGAAGCGCACGATGCCCGGGGCCAGCAGCCCGGCTCGGATACCGGCCTGATGGAGATGGTCCAACAGGCCTAGCGAGTTGGGATGGCGAAATGCCACCACGTTGGTGTGCGGACGCCCGCAGGCCGCTTCCGCCTCCCCCAAGCGGGCGCCGGGCCAGCGTTCTGCTACTACCTCCCCCAAGCGCTGGGCTCGGCCGTGGTCGTCGGCCAAACGGTCAATGTGGTGGTCGAGGGCGTACAGCCCGCCCGCGGCGATCACTCCAGCCTGCCGCATGGCCCCGCCCAGCCGCCGACGTTGTAGCCGAGCCTCGGAAATCAGGTCGGCGGGTCCGGCCAAGAGCGAGCCCACCGGCGCGCCCAATCCCTTGGACACGCAGGACATGACTGTGGTCGCAGTCTTGGCCAGTTCCGCAGCTGGAGTTCCCAACGCGACCGCGGCGTTGAACAGGCGGGCACCGTCGAGATGCACCGGCGGCCCCAGTGCGGCAACCGACGCCGTTTCGCCAGTCCCGATGGCCAGACCGCCCGAGGCCAGATGGGTGTTCTCAAGACAGATCAGCGACACCGGAGGCCAAAAGCCCCCGCTTCCAGCCGCCACTGCCTCGGCTGCCGCCTCGGCATCGAGAACGCCCCCGGCGTCGTCCACTGCGTAGATCTGGAAGGCGTTGTTCAGCCCGGCTGCACCGCTCTCATAAGACATCAAGTGCTGCCGTCGGCCCACCACCACGTTGCTGCCCGCTGCTCCGTGCAGCCGCAGGGCGATCTGGTTGCCCATCGTGCCCGACGGTACGTACACCGCGGCGGGCTTGTCGACGAGTTCGGCATACCGCTCCTCCAGGCGGTTGACCGTGGGATCCTCCCCGTAGCGGTCATCCCCGACCGGTGCGGTGGCCATGGCCGCTCGCATGGGCTCGGTGGGCTGAGTCAGCGTGTCCGAGCGCAGATCGATCACTCCGCGAGATGCCATTGCCGACATCGTAAGGTCTCTGCTGTGCCAGAACCCGAACCCGCTTCAGCGCCGCCCATCCCGGCATGGGACCACTTGGAGAAGCTGGCCGTCGAGGCGGCCCAGTTGGCGGCATCGCTACTGCGAGCCCAGGCCGGCGCCCAACTCCAGATCTCGGCCAAGTCGTCGCGTACCGATCTGGTCACCGACATGGACGTGGCCTGCGAGACCGCCATCGTGGAGTTCCTCACCTCCCACCGGCCCGATGACGCCATACTGGGCGAAGAAGGCACGGGTCGCGACGGCACCAGCGGAGTGCGCTGGATCATCGACCCCATCGACGGCACGGTGAACTTCGTCTACGGCCACGTCGGCTTCGGCGTGTCAGTGGCCGCTGAAGTCGCGGGCCAAGTTGTGGCCGGCGCCGTGGTCGACCCCGTTCTCGACGAGACGTTCAGCGCCCACCGGGGCGGTGGGGCCCGGCTCAACGGAGACCCCATCACTGTCCGCCCCGATAGTGACCCAACCATGGCCTTGGTGGCCACCGGATTCTCCTACCAGCATGAACGGCGTCGGCGCCAGGCCGAGGTGCTCGGCGAGCTGCTTCCCCAAATCGGCGACATTCGACGGGTGGGAGGGGCTGCTGTCGACCTTTGCACGGTGGCCTGCGGACGGGTGGATGCTTTTTTCGAGGTGGGGCTCAATCCCTGGGACTACGCGGCCGGCGCCCTCATTGCCGAGGAAGCCGGTGCCGTTGTCCAAGACCTGAACGGCGGACCTCCCAGCCGCCAATTCGTGTTTGCCGCCGCCCCGTCGGTGGCCGACCCCATCTTGACACTGCTGCAAAGCGCCCAGGCCGACCGAATATAGGCCCCATCCCACGGGCCAAAATGGGCCGAATATAGGCCCCTGCTACCCATCGCGGCTCAATATCAGGCACCATTTCAGGGTGGGAACCCGCATCCTGGCCATTGAGGACGACGAGAGGATCCGTACCGCGGTCCGCCTTGCCCTCGAAGACGAGGGCTGGGACGTCTCGGAGGCGGCCAACGGCCAAGAGGCCTTCGATGCTTTCTCGGACACGCCTGCCGATGTGGTGCTCATCGACATCATGCTTCCCGATATCGACGGATTCGAGGTGTGCCGCACACTCCGCCGAACCAGCGACGTGCCCATCATCATGGTCACGGCCCGAGCCGACACCCACGACGTGGTGGCCGGCCTAGAGGCAGGAGCAGACGACTATCTGACCAAGCCGTTCGCCCCGAAAGAGCTCTCGGCCCGTATTCGCGCCCTGTTGCGCCGCGTGCGCACCACCGACTCCACCATGACCGAAATGCGCTTTGGGCAACTGGAGATCATGCCTGAGCAAGGTGTGATCACCATCAACGGCGAAGAGGCCCACCTGACGAAGACGGAGTTCCGCCTTCTGGTCGAGCTGGCCACCAACTCCGGCAAGGTGCTCAGCCGAGAAGTGCTTCTGGAGCGGGTGTGGGATCTCGGGTACTTCGGGGATGGCCGCTTGGTGGACGTCCACATTCGGCGCTTGCGCACCAAAATCGAGTCGGACCCGGCCAATCCCCGCTACGTGGTGACCGTCCGCGGCCTGGGATACAAGCTCCAAGCCTGAGAGCGCCAGTGGAGACCACCGGACAGCGTTCTCGCTTCTGGGGCCGGGCGGGCTCCCGGGCCCGTCGGCTGAGGCTCCGCACCAGGATCATCCTGTCTTTCGTGCTCACCACCCTGCTGTTGTCGGCGCTGCTGAGCGTAACGGTATTTGCGCTGACCCGTCAGAACCTGCTCAACGGGAGGGAGAACGACGCCTTGGCCACAGTGGGGTTCAACGCCTCGGTGATCAACCGCCGTCTGAGTCCCGACATCGAGTCGGAAGCCCTCCAGAACCTGGTCAGCACGCTGGCCACTCCCGAGGGCTCCCGTCCGGTTCTGCGGGTGGGGGGTGACTGGTTCCAGCCGTCCTTTGAATTCGAACAAGGCGACATCGACGAGCGCCTTCGCCGCACTGTGGAGAGCGGCAAGCCGGCGCGGATGCGCTACCGGGTGAGGGACAAGCCCTTCTTGGTGATCGGCATCCCAATTCCCGGCCACAACGCCTCGTACTACGAGGCCACGCCGCTGGATGAGATCGAAGACACATTGGGCTCGCTCGGGCTCATTCTGGCCAGCGGCGGAGGCGGTGTCACTCTGGCCTCAGCGGCGGTCGGCTTCTGGGCCAGCCGTCGACTGCTGCGCCCGCTGGTGGACATCGGCAAGGCCGCCCAGTCCATCGCCCGCGGCGACCTCAGCACCCGACTGGAACCCGGGGCCGCCCGAGAGCTGGTCACGCTCACCGACTCGTTCAACGACATGGTGGGAGCACTTCAGCACCGGATTGCCCAAGACGAGCGGTTCGCGTCTGAAGTGAGCCACGAACTGCGATCGCCCCTCATGACCCTCTCCGCTTCAGTGGAGGTGATGAACACTCGCCGGGCTGAGTTGCCCGAGCGGGCCCGTACCGCGCTGGACCTGCTGACCGAGGACGTGAACCGCTTCGAGCATCTGGTGGAGGACCTGCTGGAGATCTCCCGCTTCGACGTCGGGACCGCCGAACTGGATCTGGATGTGTTCAACTTGCTCGAGTTTGTGGAGAACGCGGTTTCGGCCACCAGCCCTGTCGCCATCCCCATTTCCTGCGAACCGGCGGTGGCCCGGGTGCGGGTACGGGCCGACAAACGCCGGTTGGTGCAGGTAATCGACAACCTGTTGAGCAACGCTCAGAAGTACGCGGGAGGAGCGACCGGGATCTTCCTCTACCACCATTCAATGGGGATCGGGCCAAAGGGGATCGAAATCGCGGTGGAAGACGCCGGCCCCGGTGTGGCTGCGGACGAGAGAGAGCACATATTCGACCGATTTTCACGAGGCCGACAAGCGGTTGAGCGGGGCACCACCACCGGGGTCGGGCTGGGACTAGCTCTGGTGGCCGAGCACGTTGGCCTGCACCAGGGCCGCGTCTGGTGCGAGGACCGACCCGACCGACTCCCCGGAATCAGATTCGTTGTCCAACTCCCCATCGCGGTGTCATGAACCGCTCGACTGCAATTCGATGTCTGGCGGTTGGCCTGACCGCCGCCCTGTTGTTGGCCGCGGCATGCTCAGTGCCTGAAGACGGCCGCCCCCGAGCCGTGGACTATTCCCGGCTCCCCGACGATCTGGTTGCGCCCACTGAGTCGCCGGAGCCGACGCCATTTATCACCCAAGAGGTGCTCATCTATCTGATCGACGAGAACAACCTGTTATCCCCCGTGGCCCGCGACGTGGCCAGTCCAGCTCCGCCAACCACCGTCTTGGAGGCCCTGTTCTCCGCTCCCAATGAAGACGAATCTGAGCAAGCGTTGTCCACTGCCCTGCCCGCCGATGTAGAAGTGGTCTCGATCAACGTCAACCCAGCCGGTGACCTGGTGACTGTGGCACTGGAGTCTGAGGTGTTCGAGGAGCGTTTGGAGGGCGAGAACCGCCAGCTCGCGGTGGCCCAGCTCGTGTTCACGGCAACCGAGAACACGGGCGCCACCCGCTTCTCACTGCTGCTGAACGACAACCCGGTGCCGCTGCCCACCGACAGCGGGGAAAGCGACGTCCCGGTGACCCGTGATGACTTCCACTCGGTTGACCCCGACTACCAGGCTGAGGCCACCCCCGGGCCTACGCCAACCGACACTCCCCCGCCAACCGAATCCCCCACGCCGACCACACCGCCCGTGACGCCGACCCCCACGGCAACGCCCACCGCCACAGCCGCTCCTACCCCTGAGGTCGGTCCCACCGTGCCGCCTGGACTTCCCCCTGATTTCACCCTCGATTTCTCCTGAGATTGCCAACCCGACAGCGAGCGCCAGCGGCGACACTCCACTAGGCGAAGAAGGCCCGGGCCACGTCGTAGAGAGCAGGGCTGACCGGCTTCAACTCGGCCACTGCGTCGGCCAACCGCACTCGAACCATCTCCCCGCCCTGAAAGGCCACCATCGACCCCCAATCGCCGTCATGGACGGCATCGATCGCCGCAATGCCGTACCACGAGCACAGCACCCGGTCGAGGGCACTCGGGGTTCCGCCCCGCTGGATGTGGCCCAATACCGTCACCCGGGTGTCAAAGCCGGTACGGGCTTCAATCTCGGTTGCCACCACCTGGCCTATGCCCCCCAGCCGGACGTGGCCGTACTGATCGACCTCGGGCTCGGGCAGCTCCAGCGTGCCCTCTTTGGGCTGGGCTCCCTCGGCCACCACCACAATGGACGCCCACCGGCCTCTCTCATGGCGCCTGACAATGGTCTCGGCCACCGCGTTGATGTCAAAGGGTTCTTCAGGGACCAGGGTGAGCGTGGCCCCGCCGGCAATGCCCGCCCAAGTGGCGATGTGCCCGACATGGCGACCCATCACCTCTACCACCATCACCCGGTCGTGCGACTCAGCGGTGGTATGCAGCCGGTCGATTGCCGCAGTGGCCACTTCCACTGCGGTGTCGAAACCGAAGGTGAGCTCGGTAAGGCCGATGTCATTGTCGATTGTCTTGGGCACGCCCACCACGTTTGCCACGCCGGCTTCGCCCACCCCGATCCCCGCCGACAGGGTGCCCTCCCCTCCGATGACGATCAAGGCCTCGGTACCAGTGTTCTCCAGGGTCGAGCGCACCCGCTCCATTCCATCCTCGTACATGCGGGGAGAAAACCGGGAGGTCCCCAAAACGGTGCCTCCCCGGGGCAAGGTGCCCCGCATGCGCTCCACGTCGAGCTCGATGAACTCCCCCTCCAACACGCCTCGCCAGCCGTCCAGGAAGCCGACCACGGTGTCGCCGTAATGGCGCTCGGCCTTGCGCACGATCGCCCTGATCACGGCGTTCAATCCTGGGCAGTCGCCGCCTCCGGTCAATACACCGACTCTCATGGGTGACTAGCCCTGCTTGGCCAGGGTTCGCACTGACAAAACCCCGCTAGCCCAGCTTGGCCAGTGTTTGGCGGAGTTGGCGGATGGCCTGAGCGGTGCGCTGCTCGTTCTCGATGAGGGCGAACCTCACGTGGCCCTCCCCGCCGGGACCGAAACCCACACCGGGCGACACCGCCACCCGGGCGTCTCGAACCAGCCAAGAGGCGAACTCCACCGATCCCATTTCCAGGTAGGGCTCGGGGATCTTGGCCCACACGAACATGGTCCCCTTGGGCGGCTCCACTTCCCAGCCCATGCGGTTCAGCCCCGAACACAGGGCATCTCGGCGGCTCTGGTAGATGTCGCACACTTCTTTGGGGTGGCCCGGGGCCTCGTTCAAGGTCACCGTGGCCGCGATCTGAATGGGTTGGAACGTGCCGTAGTCGAGATAAGACTTGAGCTTGGCCAGTGCGGCCACAACCTGGGGATTGCCCACCATGAAAGCCACCCTCCAGCCGGCCATGGAGAACGACTTGGTCATGGAATACAGCTCCACAGCCACATCCTTGGCCCCTTCCACCTGCATGATGGACGGGGGCAGGTAGCCGTCGTAGCCCAGATCGGCGTAGGCGAAGTCGTGAACCAGCAGCACATCGTGCTCTTTGGCGAAGTCCACCACGCCGGCCATGAACTCCAAGTCCACGCAGGCGGTGGTGGGGTTGTGGGGGAACGACAGCACGATGATGCGGGGCTTGGGCCAGGAGTAGCGCCAGCGCTCCTGCATCGTTCCGAAGAAATCGGTTCCCGTGCTCAACGGGATCTCCCGCACCTCCGCGCCGGCAAACAGCGGGGCGTACAGGTGGATCGGATAGGAGGGGGACGGGACCAGGGCCGCGTCGCCGGGTTGGAGCAGGGTCCACATGAGGTGGGAGAACCCCTCCTTGGCCCCGATGGTGTTGATCACCTCAGTTTCGGGGTCGAGATACACCCCGAACCGTCGGGCGTAATAGCCGGCAACAGCCTCGCGCAGCTTGGGGATGCCCCGGCTGGCCGAGTAGCGGTGATTTCGAGCATTGCCCGCCGCTTCCGCCAGCTTCTCCACCGCGATGTCCGGCGACGGGAGGTCGGGGTTGCCGAAGCCGAGGTCGATAATGTCGTGTCCCGCTCGGCGGCCTTCGACTTTCAGATCGTTGATGATGGTGAAGACGTACGGGGGCAGGTTGTTGATCCGGCGGAACTCCACAGGTCCAATCTACTTTCTAGACAGCGGATTCAAATGGGTTTATCTAGCTGGGATTCTCGACACCTGACTCGGCCCGGCTCGCCAGGTTCTCCAACGCAGTCTGCATGATTCGGGCCTCGGCCCGTCGCTTCACGAAACCGGGCAGGGGCATCACCATCTGGACTGCGAGGTGATAGGTGACCTCGGTGCGATCCGGCTCGCCGGGCACCGGGTTGAAGCAGTACTCGCCGTCGAGTCGTCGAGTCAGGTCGCCCTGCACCAAGCGCCAGGAAACCCGCAAGGGGTTCGACCCGTAGTAGTACTCCAGCAGGTAGTTGGTGCTGCGACCCATGGCCGCGGCCCGAAACGACACCAGTCCGCCCCGGCCGTCGTCGTCCCGGCGGACTATCTCAACCTGCTTCACCTCGGAGGCCCACTCAGGATAAGACTCGAAGTCGCACACCACCTCAAAGCACCGCTCAGGCGACGCCTCGATGGTGATGCTCTTGGTGGCCTGGTCAAACATCGTCACCGTTCCTGCTGGAGTCGCTTCGTTCTGGGATTGTGCCATCGGAGGGCCGGGGCGGGAAGGTCCCGTACCGAGCCCCCCATGCGCCGGACAAGCCCAGCGCATAGACAGGAACCAGGATACCGAATGCAGAGGCGGTAAACGGGCGGACCGAGGCGGCGGCCAGCGCCACCACCACCTCGGCAGCCAGTGCAGCCATCATCGAGAGCCGCACCGAGGGCGGCGCGCAGCCCGCGAGGAAATAAAGGCCCCCCACCCCGATCAGCTCGTAGCGGCTGCGCTCCAGGGCCCGCTGGAAAGCCCAGAGCATGGCCGCGCACCCTGCGGCCAACAGCCCTAGCGACACCACTGCGATGGGAACGGCCATGGCATCGGGAAGAGCCGTGGTGGCGATGGCGACGACTGTGAACCCGCCGGTTCCCGCCCAGCACGCCCGCAGCAGGTTTTGGCCCTCGACCTCCGGGGGCACCAAGCGATCGCTCAGGGCCATCAGCGGTTCTTTCCCCGGGCGATGACTTCGGCGATCACAGTTCGAAGTCGTTCGGCCATGTGGTCGTAGGAGAACTCGGCCACTGCCCGCAACCGGCCCTCCAACCCCATTCTCTGAAGGCGGACTCGATCCGACAGCAGGGCATCCAGAGAAGCCGTCACCGCGTCGAGATGGCTGGGCCGGTCCACGACCAGTCCGGTTCTTCCGTGCTCCACCGCTTCGGCCGCTCCCCCGCTGTCCCCGGCCAGCTGCGGGACTCCGGCCGCCGCCGCTTCCAAGAACACAATGCCGAATCCCTCCTGCTCCAGTCCCCCCCAGCGCTGGCGGCACATCATGGCGAACACGTCGGCACAGCCGTATAGGTCGGACAGGTCGGCGTCGGCCACCCGGTCGAGCAGGCGGGCGGGAGCACCGGTGCGCCCGATGAGCCGGTCCAACCGGGCCCGGTCGCGTCCGGCCCCGGCCACCGCCAACGTGAGCCCGGGATGGCGATCGGCCAAACGAGCCGTCGCCGCGATCAGCACATCCATGCCCTTGCGGGGCACCAGCCGGCTGATTGAGACCACTACGGGTGCGTTGACGGGCAAGCCGAATCTCCGGCGGGCTTCGAGTCGCTGAACAGCATCCAGGGGCTTGAACCGGTCCACATCCACCCCGGGCGGCACGATCACCGCAGGAAGCGGTCCACCGGCGGCCCGCTCGGCTTCGGTCACCGAATACCGGCCCGCGGTGATCACCACCCGAGCACCGCGCAGCACTCCGCCCAGCACCTGCCTCGTACCAGGGAGGCGGCCGGGAACGGTCACCTCGGCGCCGTGGAGAATCACGCCGTAGGGATGGGGCAAGCGGGGGGCCAGCGCTCCCAGTGGAACTGCCGGGTCGTAGAGCACCAGCTCGGCATCAATCTCGGCAACCAGCTCGGTGATCTCCTGCCCCATCTCCTGGGTGGGGAGCAGAAACTGGCGGGGCGAGCGGATCACCTGGTGGTCTTGCCGGGCATCCCACTCCGCGTCTCCGGGATGGGAGCGGGTCAGCACGCAGACCTCTTCGGGGGGCAGCCGGCGCCACAGCTCCCACAGGTAGTTCTGGATGCCCCCCAGCTTGGGGGGATAGTCGTTGGTCACCAACAAATGCCGGGGCATGGCTCAAACCGGTGCTACCGCGCCGACGCCGAGGCGAGCCGCAGCCCATTCAGCGTGGCGCACCAGCATGGGGTCGGAGTGGGCCAGATAGCGGACCACGGTCTCAACCACATCGGGGTCGGCCCCCCGGCCCGAGTTCCCCAACGCGACCAGCGCGTTGCGCCGCACATAGCGAGGCTCACGCTGGGGGATGTACCAGCGGCCGTAACGGGCCATCAGATCGTCGTCATCCGATTGCAGCAGCTCTACGAGGTCCACCCAGGCGATGCCGTTGTCGAACTCCTCCCCTGCACCGCTGCCGCCCGACTCAGCCGTCCTGTTGGGCGGGCACACCTCCTGGCAATCGTCACACCCGTAGATCCTGTCGCCCAGCGCTTCCCGGAACTCCAGCGGGAAATCGCCATCTGCCTGGACCAGCCACGCCAAGCACCGCCGGGCGTCGACCACCCCGGGTGCCACAATGGCGCCGGTTGGGCATCCGTCCAAGCAGCGGCGACAGGGTCCGCACTGGTCGGCAACCGGAGTTGATGGCTCGAGCGCCGCGGTGGTGATCACCGAGCCCAGCACGAACCAGCTCCCCCGACCGGGCAGCAAGATATTGCTGTTCTTGCCGTACCACCCCAGCCCCGCCCGCCGGGCCGCCTCCCGATCCACCAGGGCGTTGTCGTCGGCCACCACCGCGGCTTGGTGCCCCGCATCTCGCAGCATGTCGGCTACCTGGCCCAGTGCATTCCGCAGCCTGGCGTAGTGGTCGCTTCGGGCGTAGGCGGCCACTCGGCCAACCGCCCGATCAGGGGCCGGCGAGGCGGAATTGCGATAGCCGAGTGCGCCAACCACCAGGGATTGGGCCCCGTCTACCGTGCGGCTGGGATCGGTGGAGCGGTCGGGGTTGCGATAGGTGAAGGCCATACCACCGTGCAGGCCTTGCTCCCGCCGCTCCAAGAGTGTGCTCCGGGTGGACTCGAACGGCTCGGCCGGGGCCACCCCAACCGCGTCGAGCCCGGCCGCCACACCGACGGCAATGACCTCTTCTGCGACAAGAATGCTCACCGGCCCGTGAAATCGACTGCGCCCAGCCTCATTCCCTCTCCTCACCGGCGCGGGCTTCATTCGAGGTCGAGACGAAGGCTCCCAGCACTTCGCCGGCCCGCCCATCGTCGATTGAGGCCGCCGCGGCCTCCAGCCCTTCTTCCAGTGTGGCGGCCACTTCGGCCACTACCAGTGCGGCGGCGGCATTGAGCACCACGATGTCCCGATGCGCACCCGCCTGACCGTCGAATACCCGCCGCAGGCATTCGGCGTTGACCGCCGCATCCCCGCCCTTTAGATCCGCAGCGGCCGCGGGAGCCAAGCCGAGTTCGGCAGGGTCCACGGTGTGGCGAAAGGTCTCGCCTTCTCGCAATTCCCACACATCGGTCGGGCCGGTGGTGGTCAGCTCGTCCAAGCCGTCGTGGCTGTGCACGATCATGGCCCGCTCCGAACCGGTGGCGGCGAGCACCTCCAGCATGATCTCGGCCATCGCCCGGTCGCTGGTTCCCACCAGCTGGCGCCTGACTCCAGCCGGATTGGCCAGCGGACCTAGGAAATTGAACACCGTGGCCACCGCCAGCTCCCGGCGAGCCGGCCCAGCATGGCGCATGGCCGGGTGGAACCGAGGGGCCAAGCAGAAGCCGAAGCCGGTTTCGGTCACACACCGGGCCACTCCGGTCGGGCCGAGGTCGATGACCGCACCCAGCTCTTCCAGCACATCGGCTGAGCCGCATTGGGATGAGGCCGACCGATTGCCGTGCTTGCACACTCTGGCCCCCGCCCCCACGGCCACCAGCGCCGCCGCGGTGGACACGTTGATGCTGCCGCTGTGATCGCCGCCAGTGCCGCAGGTGTCGATGAGCCCGGCGGCATCCAGCGGAACGGTTTCCGAAGCCGAGCGCATCGCCGACAGCAGGCCCACAAGCTCCTCCGCGGTCTCCCCCTTGGTGCGCAGGGCCATCACGAACCCACCGATCTGCGCCGGCGTCGCCTCCCCGTTCAGGATCTCGGTCATGGCCGCATTGGCCGCGTCAGCCGTGAGGTGGCCACCTGCGGTCAGCCGCCGGAATACTCCAGCCCACCCCCCGTGCTCGTGAAGGCTCACCGCCTTAGTGTGGCCCAAATCGCCCCTGATTCATGAACTGAGATTCGAGATTGAGACCTCCAATTCATGAACCGAGATTCAAGATTGAGATACTGAGGCCACATGCCCGCGAGACGCCCGTCAGATTATGAGCGCAGGAACCTTTAGCCGACCTGAAGCTCTTGCCCGGTTGGAAAAGGGTCACTTCGATGTTTGCGTGATCGGGGGCGGCATCACCGGTGCCGGCGCTGCTCTCGATGCGGCCTCTCGGGGGCTGCGAGTGGCGCTAGTGGAGCGGGATGACTTCGCCGAGGGCACCTCCTCCCGGTCGTCCAAGCTGGTACACGGCGGTCTCCGCTATCTCCGACAGGGAGAAGTTCGACTGGTGGCCGGAGCTTTGATCGAGCGGCAGCGACTGCGGGGCAACGCCCCCCACCTGGTGAAGGACCTGCCGTTCGTCATACCCCTATTCGGCCGCGGCGGAAAGCTGCGCCGCGGGCTTACCAGGGCCATCGGCGGGGCTCTGTGGGCCTATGACCTGTGCGGAGGGGCGCTCATCGGGAAGCTCCATCGCCGGCTGAGCAAGGAGCAGGTGCTGGCTGCTTTCCCAACCCTGAATCACGACCAGGTGGTGGGGGGCTACCAGTACTACGACTGCCAAACCGATGACGCCCGACTGGTGCTGTCGGTCATCCGCACCGCAGCGTTGGACCACGGCGCGGTTGCAGCCAACCGAGTGGCGGCAACAGAAGTTGTCCGCGACAGCCACGGGCAGGTGAGCGCTTTGCGGGCGCAATCTGCCGAAGGCGAGAAGCTGGAGATCTCGTGCCGATCAGTGATCAATGCCACCGGTGTATGGGCCGCTGATCTGGGAGACATAGGAATACGACCCGCCAAGGGAGTTCATCTCGCCTTTCACCGGTCTCTATTGGGCATCGAGTGCGGCTCGATCTTGCCATCGCCGGTGCGGGGACGGAGCATCTTCGTCGTTCCGCTCGGAGAGTCCTGCTATGTCGGCACCACCGATACCGACTACTCGGGCTCGCTGGACAATCCCCGCTGCAATGCCGACGACGTGGCTGAGTTGCTGGGAGCGCTGCGGTCGGCAACGTCGCTGGAAGTGTCGGAGGCTGACGTGATCGGTGCTTGGGCCGGGCTTCGACCCCTGGTGGCCGACACGGCCTCGGCCCGTACCGCAGACTTGTCTCGCCGACACCACGTTGCCGAAACCGATGGAGTGGTCACCGTTACCGGGGGCAAGCTCACCACCTATCGACAGATGGCCGCCGACGCAGTAGACGTTGTGGTGAAGCTGCTGCCCAGGATCGATCATCGCAAGATCAATCATCGAAGGCGGCGGTCGAAGACAAAGCGCCTGCGTCTTCGAGGAGCGGCTAGCCCACAAGAGATTCAAGACAGCCTGGAATCGAAGGGCTTGCCCGCGGTCACTGCCCGTCACTTGGCTGAGCGCTTTGGCGCTGAAGCCGGCGAGCTCGCCGACTTGGCCGTAGACGACCCCACCCTGGGTCGCCCTCTGACTGAGGGACTCCCCTATCTGCGCGCCGAGGTGGTTTGGGCCGCCCGGGCGGAAATGGCCCGCACGGTGGATGATGTGCTCAGCCGGCGCACCCAGGCTCGGCACCGGCATCTAGCCGCCAGCATGGCTGCTGCCGAAGAAGTCGCAGTGCTGCTGGGCCGCGAACTGGGATGGTCGTTGGCAGAACAGCAGGCGGAGGCTGCCGCCTACCGTGAACTGGCGGCAGCCGACTTGGCCGGCATTTCCTCTGCTGAGCTATCCAAGCATCCTCAGAACACCTGATTCCCACAACACAGGAGAAGCCCCATGAAAATCTGCGTCATCGATGTGGGCACCAGCAGCATCCGCTCGGCGGTGACTGACGGGCAGCAGGTGAGCTGCTTTCGCCAAGAGCGCACTCCCCCTGATATGCCCGAGCCGGGACTGGTGGAGTTCGACGCCAACGAGATGGCGGCGGTCATCCTCCAAACCGCCACCGAAGTCGTGGAGGAAGTCGGCGGCGTGGACGCGGTGGCCGTGACCAACCAGCGGGGTTCGGCGGTGGTGTGGGACCGCCGAACTGGCGAGCCGGTGGGCCCGGCTCTGGGCTGGCAAGACCTGCGCACCGTGGGAGAATGCCTGGCCTGGCAGGCCGAGGGGCTCCGGCTGGTTCCCAACGAGTCGGCCACCAAGGCGGTCTGGCTGCTCGACCAGCACGACCCCGACCGGTCTCGGGATCTGTGCTTCGGCACCGTGGATACGTGGGCGGTTTGGTGCTTGTCGCAGGGTGCCAGCCATGTGGTGGATCCCTCCAATGCGGCCATGAGCGGGATGCTGAGCGACGACGGGAGCCGCTGGTCGAGCGAGATCACCGAGCGTATTGGGGTTCCGGCGGGCTGCTTGCCGGAGATTGTGGACTCCACCGGGGTAGTGGGAAGTGCTACGGCCTTGCCGGGGGCACCGCCCATTGCCGGGATCATCGGCGACCAGCAGTCATCGCTGATCGGACAGCGCTGTGTGCTCGAGGGGCTGGCCAAGCTCACCTTCGGCACTGGGGCATTCTTGGACGTGTGTACCGGCCCCGACCGGCCGATCGCCGACAAGCGCAGCGACCGGGGAACGTTTCCCATCGTGGCCTGGCAGGAGAACGGGGCCATCGTCTGGGGCGTGGAGGCCATGATGATCGCCGCCGGGTCGAACATGAGCTGGCTGATCGACGACGTGGGACTGTTGGGCGACCCGGCCGAGTCGACCGAGATGGCCGACAGCGTGGCCGACACCGGCGGGGTGGTGTACGTGCCGGCCCTGTACGGGCTGGGCACCCCCCACTGGGACTTCGGGGCCCGGGCCGCGCTGTTCGGCATCACCGGGGGCACCACCGCAGCCCACATTGTGCGAGCGGTATTCGAGGGCGTAGCTCAGCGAGCCGCCGATCTGTTGGAAGCGGCTGAGGCCGACAGCGGCTATCACATCGAGCAGATCCGGGTTGACGGCGGGATGTCTCAGAACCCGGTGTTCATCCAGATTCTGGCCGACACTCTGGGCCGTACCGTAGAGCTGTGCCCAGTGCCGGAGGGGACCGCGCTGGGTGCCGCGGTGTTGGCCGGGCGGGCCTTGGGCCAGTGGTCTAGCTGGCAGGAGGTGGCCGATTCCTGGTCGCCGAGGGCGGTGGTGGAACCGCAGGGAACGGTGGACCGGGAGCGCTGGCGTGAGGCGGTGGGGCGGGCCACCCGCTGGTACCCCGAGCTCTCCGACATAGGCCTGTAGAACGCTTGGCGAGCGCATCACCGGCTTGTCACCCAAAACCTTCTCGCCTTGGGATGAGCAGGGCTGGCAAACTGAACGAGACGGTGAGTCGGCCGGGTGGCCGCGGCATCGAGGTTTCGGCTTCGTTGTCGAGGAAGGTCGGGACTCCGCAGGGCAACGGTGCTGGCTAACAGCCAGTCGGGGCGACTCGAAGGAAAGTGCCACAGAGAACAGACCGCCGATGGCCCGCTCCGGCGGGCACAGGCAAGGGTGAAACGGTGCGGTAAGAGCGCACCAGGGGCCGGGGCGACTCGGCTCGCTCGGCAAACCCCACCGGGAGCAAGGCCAAGCAGGGGACATGGTGGCCCACCGCCCCGTCAGGGGCAGTCCCCGGGTAGGTCGCGTAGATGGATGGCCACCTACGGTCCGCAAGGACCCGGACAGAATCCCGCCTACAGGCCGACTCACCGTCCAATCTCGCCGGAGATGGCGGCGTTCAGCGCCCCCGGGGCCGCCGAGACCGGTGGGCACCCATCTGAGCCCTATCCAGCCGACCCTGGGTGCAGAACAGCCGCAAGCGCTCCCGGTCGGTAAGCCCGAAGCGGCGCACCGACCAGGCCCCCACCGCCAGCCCGATGATCTCCAACACAACCAGCGTGGCCATGGGCTTGAATTCAGGGAGGTCGGCGCTATCTACCGCCACCCCGAAAACCGGCCACCAGAACAGATCAGTGCGCAACCACGCGCCATCCAGCACCAAGTAGAGGAACAGCCCGATGGGCAGCCCCAGCCAACGGCGCCGGGACAGCCGGCGGCCCCGGGTGGCCAGCATTACCGCCACCAGCACAACCAAGGGAGCGAGCAGGGTGTGCAGCGCCCACGGTCCCCCGGCCAACAACTCGACCAATGGCAGCACCGAGCCCAACATCACCATGCGGAAGTCCAAGGCCGGACTGTCGAACACCAAGGCCACCAGCACGAAGCTGAGAGCCAGAAACCAGAAGAACACCGGTTGTCCGTGCGGTCAGGTCCGCACCAGGATGCGACCGCACTCCTCGCAGTGGCACACCTCATCAGCCGGTGCGTGGCGAATGCGGTCGAGCTCCATGGCCGACAGCGCTAGGTGGCAGCCCTCGCAGGTGCCGTTGCGGAGCCGGGCCACGGCGATGCCGCCCATACGAGCCCGCAAACCCTCGTAGCTGGCAAGTGCGGCCTCTGGGATTTCTCCCGCTTCGACAGAGCGAGCCGCGGTCTCCTGGTGGATCTCGGCCTGGACGACCGCCTCGGCCTCCTCCAGTTGACCTTCAGCGTCGGCCACCGCGGCCTCGGCAGCCGCGAGGCTCGACTCCAGGGATTCAACCTCGGCGTCGATCTCCTCAATCGCCTCCATCAGCTCCAAGGCACCGCTCTCCATGTCGGAGCAGCGGGTTCGTAATCCGTCCACCTCCTCTTGGAGGGCCAGGAGCTCCCGGGTGCCGGAGACCTCTCCGGAGTACAAGCGGTTGTATTCCCTCTTTGTCCGGTCTTCCAAGGCGGCCAGCTCATCCTCGTTGCGTTTGAGATTCCGCTGAAGCTCTAGGCGCTGGACCTGCTTCGCGGCCCGCTGGTTGTGAATCTGGCGGCAAGCCTGTTGGGCCGCGTCCAGCGAGGCCCTCTCGGGCAGCGTGTCGAAGCGATGACGAAGCTGATCGATCAGGGTGTCGTGATCCTGCACCGACAGCAGGCGCTGGAATTGATCTTCGATCACGGCTCGATCTTAGAGTCAAAGTCCGGCATCGGATTCAGCCAACTGACCGGCATCGTCCGGCAAATCTCCCTCAGGGTCGAGGCTGGGATCGGTCGGAGAACCCGGGGCGGGCCCGGGGCCCACGCAAGTGTCGGCAATGCCGTCGTTGTTGGAGTCCAGGGGGAACTGGCCTTCGGGACATTCCGCCTCGATCGGCAACGGGGTCCCGCAGTACAGCGGAATGGGTTCGCCCCCCTCCACCGCGAACTCGCTGAGACCGCACGGCTCTATGCCCCCGGTGGTCAAGAGGTCCACACAGGTGTCATGAGTGCCGTCGTCGTCGGTGTCCACCGCCACGATCATCGGCACCGGCGCCTCTGGATCCTCGGGTGTCGGAGGGGCTGCGCAGGGGGTGCCCACGGTGAACACGTCCTCCAACTCGATCAGGTCACCCAGCCGGGGCTCGCCAGGACAGCCGGGGAAGTCCACCACCTCTCGGCCCTCGTGGTAGCTGGTCATGAACCGGCCCCACGCCACTGCCGGATAGGAGCTGCCGGTCACCTTGCGCATGGGGATGCGCTCGTTGGGGTTCCCCAGCCACACCGCGGTGGCCAGATGGGGAGTGAACCCGACGAACCAGGCATCGGCCGACTCCTCGGTGGTGCCGGTTTTGCCCGCTGAGGTCTGCAAAGGCAGCTGGGCCCGCCGGCCGGTGCCGTTGACCATGTTGTTCTCCAGAACGTCGGTGGCCCAGCAGGCCGAGCGCGGCGACACCACCCGCTCGCCCGACAGCTCATGGCGGTAGAGCACGTTTCCCTGACGGTCGACGATCTGCTCGATGAAGTAGGGCTCGTAGCGGATCCCACCGGTGCCGATCACCCCGTAAGCCGATGCCATGTCGATGGGATGGACCTCTTCGGAGCCCAACGGCAGCGACGCCACCGCTTCCAACTCGGTGGTGATACCCATCTTGGTTGCGGTGTCGACCACCGGCTGAATGCCCGCCACCCGGCCCAGCCGCAAGAACGCGCAGTTGGAGGACACCCTGATCTGGTTGTTGATGGTGTCCACCTGCCCGGGCGAGCTGGCGAAGTTGTTGGCCACATAGGGATCGGGAACCCCACCGGGATTGGGGATCTGACAGGGACCCCGCCCGCTGATTCGATCGCTGGGCTGGTAGCCCTGCTCGAACAGGGTCATCATGACGAACGTCTTGAACGCCGACCCCGGCTGTCGGGTGCCCTGGGTGGCCAGGTTGAACTCCTCGGTGTCTTGGGCGAACCCCGGTCCGCCCACCACGGCTCTCACTGCCCCGGTGTCGGGCTCGAGCGCAGCCAGGGCCATGGTGGCCTCAACCCCGCCATGGTCGCCCTCGTTGTACTCCGCCAGGGTGGCGGCCACCGCAGCCTCGGCTTGTCGCTGGGAAACGGGATCGAACGTTGTGTAGATGCTGAGGCCGCCGTTGAACACCAGATTGAACCGGCCTTCGGGACTCCCGCCCAGATACCGGGGGTCGTCCAGAAGCTGCTGCTTCACCTCTTCCACGAAATAGCTCTTGGGAGGCAACTCGATCTCATTGACCTCCTTGGGCAGCGGCTGGAGGTGGTACAAGTCGGCCTGTTCGGGGGTGATGTAGCCCAGCTCGGCCAGGCGGTTCAGCACGATCTGCCGCTGCCGAAGGGCCCGCAGGGGATTGTTGATGGGGTCGTAGCTGCTGGGGTTGCTGATGAGCGCAGCCAGAAGCGCAGCCTCCCCCCATCCCAGGTCGGTGGCATCCAACCCCCAGTACACCTCGGCCGCGGCCTGCACGCCGTAGGCGCCCTGGCCGAAGTACACAGTGTTCAGGTACAGGTTGAGGATCTCGTCCTTTTCCATCTCCCGCTCAAGGCGCTTGGCCATGGCCATTTCCTGGAGCTTGCGCTCGGCCTCCACCTTGTTGCCCACCACCAGGTTCTTGATGAGCTGCTGGGTGATGGTGGAGCCTCCCTGGGTGATGCCCCCGGCCCCCACGTTCTCGAGTCCGGCCCGGAACACCGCGCTGAGGTCGACGCCGGTGTGCAGGTAGAAGTTCTCGTCCTCGATGGCGATCACCGCGTGCTTCACCTCTTTGGAGATGTCGTCGAGCTCCACCAAGACCCGGTTCTCCACGTAGCTGAACACGTCGATGAGCTGGCGGTTGGCGTCGTAGACGTAAGAGCGGATGGCCAGCTCGTCCAGGCTCACATCCTCGGCCAGGTTCACTTCCACCGGGGTGGACTCCCAGGACCTCAGCACATCAGTGGTCGGGGGCCACACCACGAACAGGGTGGCAGCCAAGGCCAGCGCCAGCATGGGCATGAGCACGGCCAGACGGAACAGGTGGGACAGCCACCTCAGGAAGTCCTTCACCAGACTCCCAACGCTATCTGCCCGGCACTCGACAGTGGGCGCGCACTATCGGCTCCGCAACCGGGGCAAATGGAACTTCAGTAGCTGCCGCCCAGCTTGGTGTGGTCCCAACTGATGGTCTTCTCAGCCTTGATCACCACCGCAGTGCGCTTCAAGGCCATGTGTTCGGCTGCGCTCGACAGCATCTCCCGGTCGACGCCAGGGTTGTTGCGGACCATCACCTCCAAGGCGTAGCGGTGGACCACCTCAGGGTCGGTGTGCAGCTCGGCGTGCCCGTTGATGGCCACTCCTCGGAGCTTGTCGTACTCGAGGCCGTCCTCCAACAGCAGGGCGATGCGGCTGTCTCGTTCAAGATTCTTGATCTTCTGCGACTTGGTGTAGGTCTCGAAAACGATGTCGCCGTCCACCACCGCGAACCACAGGGTGCTCAGGTGAGGCGTCCCATCCTGGTTGATGGTGGCCACCTGGAGGCTCTTCTGCTCCTCTATGAAGGCCTCGAGCTCTTCGGGAGTCAGGCGGATCTTGTCGCGTCGATTAGCCATGCGCTTAGCCTCCCACACCGCTTCGGGCGGCGGTCATTCGTCCAACAGGCTGCGAAGCCGGGGCAGCGCGCCTCCTGTCGGGAGATTCTCAGTCATACCAGCTCCGGTCGGTTACGGAAATGGTCCAAAGCCTCGGGGTTGTCCAGGGCCTCGATGTTGACGATGGGCCGCCCGCAGATGGCGTCGCGCACCGCCAACTCCACCGTCTTGCCACTGCGGGTGCGGGGGATGTCGTCAACCTCGCAGATCACCGCGGGCACATGCCGGGGGGAGGCCCCGGCCCGAATGATCGCTCTGATGGCGGCCCGCAATTCCTCGTCGAGGCTGATGCCGTCGGCCAGCTTCACGAACAACACCACCCGAGTGTCACCGTTCACCGGCTGGCCCACCACCACGCTCTCGACCACCTCGTCCATGGCATCCACCAGGCGGTAGATCTCGGCGGTGCCGATTCGCACCCCGCCTGGGTTCAGCGTGGCGTCGGAACGGCCGGAGATCACGAACCCGCCGTGCTCGGTGGCGCAGATGTAATCGCCCTGGTGCCACCGACCCTCAAACCGGTCGAAATAGGCGGCCCGGTACCGCTCATCGCCCCCCTCGCCCCAGAACCGGAGGGGCTGCGACGGGAACGGAGAGGAGCAAACCAGTTCGCCGAACTCCCCGTTTTCGAGCCGCGAGCCGTCGCCATCGAGAACCTGAATGTCCAGCCCCAGAGCGGGCCGCTGTATCTCGCCGGTCCACACCGGCGCGGTGGGATCGCCGAGCACCAGGCAGCCGCAGAGATCGGTGCCTCCCGAGATGGATGCCAGGTGAACGTCGGCTTTGACCTCTTGGTACACGTAGTCGAAGCCGTCGGGCGACAGCGGTGAGCCGGTAGAGCAGATGGTGCGCAGCGTGTTCAAGCTGTGAGTGCGACAGGGTGCCACCCTGGCTTTGCGCAGCGAGTCGATGTACCGGGCCGACGTGCCGAACAGGGTGACGCCGGCCCGGTCGACCAAGTCGAACAGGGTGTCCGGGCTGGGGTGTACGGGGTTTCCGTCCCAAACCACCGCCGCGGCCCCCGAGGCCAGGGCGGAGGCCAGCCAGTTCCACATCATCCAGCCGGTGGTGGTGAAGTAGAACACTCGGTCGCCGGGGCGTACATCGCAGTGCAGCTGGTGCTCGCACAGGTGCTTGAGCAGGATCCCGCCCGCCCGGTGGACGATGCACTTGGGCCGCCCGGTGGTGCCCGAGGAATACAGCACGTACAGCGGATGGTCGAAGGGAAGCTGCTCGAACTGGATTGCTCCCGGTGGATGGGGCTCGATCCAGGCGTCGAAGTCCACCGTGCCCTCAGGCGGGCTCTGTTCTGAATTCAGGCGGCTCAGCACCACAGTGACCTCCACGGTGGGGAGTCCGGCCTGTATCTCTCCCAGCCGTTCCCGGCAGTCGAATTTTTGGCCGCCATAGACGTAGCCGTCCACCGCGAACAGCACCACGGGCTCGATCTGGCTGAAGCGGTCGAGCACTCCGGCGGTGCCGAAGTCGGGTGACGTGGATGAGAACACTGCCCCCACCGAGGCCGCGGCCAGCATCACCGCGTAGGCCTCAGGCACGTTGGGCATCCAGCACGCCACTCGGTCGCCGGGGCCCACCCCCTGGGTCCGCATGGCGCCAGCCAGCCGAGACACCAGCGCTCGCAACTGGCCCCGTGAGGTCTCGGTGTAGACGCCGGACTCGTCGGCGAACACCATGGCCACCTCGTCGTCGCCCCCGTGCAGCAAATTCTCGGCGAAGTTGAGCCGCGCACCGTCGAAGAACCGCACGTCGGCCATGTGCTCGGCCTCGACCACCGGGGCGCTCCCCCGCTCTGAGGCCACCACCCCGCAGAAGTCCCACACCGCCGCCCAGAAGGCGCCCGGATCATGCACCGACCACCGGTGCAGCCGTTCATATCCCCCCTCAGCCACAATGTCGATACCCGCGGCCGCACCAAATCGGGCCAGATTGGTGTGGGCAGCCTTGTCCCGGTCAGGTGTCCACAACGGCCGGGTGCCCATGGTCAGAAGATATTTGGCTCTGCCAGCCACCACCACCAAGCCGCAGCCGCCACCGCTCCCGCAATCAAGGCGACGAAGAAGGCTCGCTTGGCCAGCTTGTAAAGAAACACCAGCGTGGCCACCACGGCCACGATCACTGCCGCCAGCGCCAATTCGGGGTTGGCCGTGGCGAAATCAATCAATCCAGGGGGAATGTCGTCGCGCACATTGGGCGGCAGGCAGTCGAGGGCGCTTTCGGGAAGTTTGTCGATGACCCCGTTCCGCAGGTCTGCCAGCAGATCGGGGTCGACGCAGTCCAACCCATCGGGCAGCTCTGGTGTCTGACCCTGCATTTGCACCCCGACATTCTCGCCTGCCAGCCCGCCGATTCCGCGCACCCCGGCTAAGGGCGCTGCAAATGCTGCGGTCGGTGAGGCCTAGCGCAGGTCGGACAGCTTGACCAGCTCGGGCTCGATGCGCTCCACGCCTGCGGTGGGCAGGAAGAACCGCCAGAAGATGCTGCCGGTGGGGCGGCCCTCGGTGTCCAGCCAGTTGTACACGCCGGGGTCTTCGTGGGCGATGACCATCTTGAAGGTGCCGTCGGCCTCCAGGGTGGTGTTGGCCCGGTTGCGGCTGGTGATGCGGTTGCCGTAGTCGTAGGTCTGGCCCGCAGCATTCCACAGGCACACGTTGCCAAACTTGCACTCCGGCCACCGCCCGGTCATCACCAGCGCCTCGTCGGGCCCGAGCACATAGCGCCCCAAGGTGTAGTAGGCGTCGAAGGCCGCGAACCCCATGGTGCCGGGCGGCTGCGGATCGGGCAGTACATTGGGCTCGCGGCTGACCCACGCCGGCATGGGGTAGGTGCCGGGAATGGGCTGCTGGAGGGTCTTGCCCAGCACGTGGTTATTGACCCGGCCGATGGCCGCGGCCACGGTCTCGTCGTTCCAAAGCGTGGCCGGCCCCACCGGCGACAGACACTCGATGGTGAGGGGGATGTGAAGCGACTCGTCAGCCGCCGCCGGCTTGGGAACCTCGAAATAGTGACGGGTGGTGATCCGACCCGCATCGGCGGGCAGGTCCAGCCAGTTCCGGTCCCGGGGCTCGCCGCCGAGGAATACCTCGTAGTTGCCGTCGGCATCAACGTCGATGTCGTCGTCGTTGAGCACCCCGCCGGTACCGGTGGCGTACTTGCCATCGGAAGAACCCAGCTCAACAGTGAACGACGTGTAGACGGCTCCGACCAAGTTGCCGGTGACCCGATAGGCCAGATCCCCGCTCACCGGGGCTTCGAAGTACACCGCGTCGGCGTTGTCACCGGTGAACTTGCGGGTGGGCGATACGATCCGGCGCCACACCGGGCGCTCGGGATCGAACTCAGCATGGGAGAACAAGGCCGACTGGAGGATGTGCAGCACCAAGCGGTGGCTGTCGGCGATGTCCTGCTCGCCGGACACCCCCCATTCCTCTCCGCAGAAGCGTTCGCTCACCTGCCCCAGGGCATCAACCATCTCTGCCCACGCGGCCTGGGTATTGGTCTGATCAGCCATAACGATCTCCCCCTTTTGGATTGTCGCGGGACGTTACCGCAGTGGCCTGAACTCGCCACCATCCACCAAACCGTCACCCCCCGTCGGTATGGTCGAATCATGGATTCAGCTCTCTTGGACACTGCGGCGAGCACTACCGTCGAAGCAGTTCCTGGGGCGCCGCCGCGGCTGCCGATCCGCGTTATCCGCAGTCCAAGGCGTCGAAAGACGGCCGCGGCCAAGATCCTGCCCGACTGCATTGAAGTTCGGGTTCCCGCGGGAATGACGCCCGATGCCGAGGCCGAGATGGTGGCCAGCCTGGTGACCCGCCTCGAGCGCAAGCGGGCGGCCGAGGCCGGCGGTGTGAATTTGGCCGAGCGGGCCGTCAAGCTGGCCTCCCGCTACGGCCTGCCTCATCCGGAGTCGGTCACCTGGGCCGAGCAGAACGACCGCTGGGCGTCATGCACCTCGGCCCGGGGCACCATCCGCATATCCACCCGTCTGGCCCGCGTGCCGGGCTGGGTGCTCGACGCGGTCATCGTCCACGAGCTAGCCCACCTCAGCGAGCCCAATCACAGTCCCGCCTTCTGGGAGCTGGCCAACCGCTACCCCCGCCAAGAACGGGCCTCCGGCTTTCTAGAGGCCATGAGCGGTGGTCACTCCGACCCCTGCCACTCTGTTTGAACCCAGCGCAAGTCTGAATCACCTCTGGCTCTGACCCATTGCCTGATCGCGCCTCATTGGATGGGGTGGGGCAAACTGAGGGCTGATGGGCGAGCGGATCTTCTATGCGGCCAGCGTGCACGACGAGGCCGAGATCGAAGCGGTGACAGAGGTGCTACGGGGCGGGGCGGCAGCGCTGTGGCCGGGTCGCAACGTGACCGCCTTCGAGTGGGCGGTGGCCGAGCGGTTCGGCAAGCGGCGGGGGCTCATGTGCAACTCGGGGTCCTCCGCGCTGTATCTGGCGGTGGAGCTGGCCGACCTGCCCCCGGGCAGCGAAGTCATCACCGCCGCGGTGACCTTCTCCACCGATGTGGCCCCGCTGGTGCGAGCCGGGCTGGTGCCGGTGTTCGCCGACGTGGATCCCGACACCTACCAAATCGACGTCGATTCCATCGAGAGCCTCATCAGTCCCAACACCCGGGCCGTCTTGGCCCCCAACCTCATCGGCAACGCCCCCGACTGGGATGCCATTCGGGCCATCGCCGACCACCACGGGCTGTTCGTGATTGAGGACAGCTGCGACGCCTTGGGACCGGTGCTGCGGGGCACGCCCACCGGCACCCGCAGCGATCTGACCGTCACCAGCTTCGCGTCGTCGCACATCATCACCTGCGCGGGCAACGGCGGGATGGTGCTGCTCGACGACGAGAACCTGCGAGACCGGGGTCTGCTGCTGCGCCGCTGGGGACGGCGCTCTGAGCTGCACTTCTACGGCTCCAAACGCCGAGACCGGAACTTCTGGGAGGAACTCGACGGAATCCACTACGACAACCAGTTCATTTTCGACGAGCTGGCCTGGAACTTCGAGCCCTCCGAGGTCGGGGCCGCCTTCGGCCGCCAGCAGCTCGACAAGGTGCCCGCCAACTTCGCCCGACGCACTCGCAGCTTCGACCTCTACACCGAGTTCTTCTCTGCCCACGCTGACCGCTTCCGACTCCCCCGCCAGACCGAGGGGCTGGACACCGCGTGGCTGTGCTACCCGCTCACCATCGCCCCCGACGCCGGCTTCGTGCGCGCCGACTTACAGACCCATCTCGACGGCAACGGCGTTGACACCCGCACCGTGTGGACCGGCAACGCCACCCGCCAGCCGTTTATGACCGGGGTGGACTTCCGCCAGCCCGACGGCGGACTCCCCCATGCCGACGCCATCATGGAGCGGGGCGTGGTACTCCCCATGAACCACTCCCTAGACGACGAAGACATCGGCTACGTGACCGGCCTGATAGAAACTTTCCTGACCACTTCCTAATTCCCAGCATTCCCTAATCCCCAGAACTAGAGGAGAACCCCATGCGCGGTGCCGTTTTGCACACCAGCCCCGGCGAGTTGGTCGTCGAGAACCTGACCGTCGACAAGCCCAATCCCAACGAGGTGCTCATCAGCACCACTCACGCCGGGCTGTGCCACTCCGACCTGCACTTCATGGACGGCCACTGGCCAGTAGCCCAGTCGATGGTGATGGGCCACGAGTCGGCTGGCGTCGTCGCCGCGGTGGGCGAGGACGTGACCTATGTGAAGCCCGGCGACCACGTCATCACCTGCGTGTCGATGTGGTGCGGGGTGTGCCGCACCTGCCTACAAGGCAAACCCTACCTATGCCTCGACGCCGATTCCATGCGCTCGGGCCGCCCCACCCCTTCGCTGCGGTTCGACGACGGCCGGGGCTGCACCGCCTTCGCCGGGCTGGGGTCGTTTGCCGAGGAGTTGCTGGTACACGAGCGGGCGGTGGTCAAGATCCGCGACGACATGCCCCTCGACCGGGCCGCGCTTATCGGCTGCGGGGTCACCACCGGGCTCGGCGCGGTCATGCGCACCGCGGCGGTGCCCGCAGGGTCGAGCGTGGTGGTGATCGGCTGCGGCGGCATCGGCCTGTCGGCGGTGCAGGGCGCCCGCATCGTGGGTGCCACGCCGATAATCGCGGTCGATCTGGTGGCCTCCAAGCTGGAGATGGCCCGCACGCTGGGCGCCACCCACACAGTGAACGCCTCGGAGGTCGATCCGGTGGCCACGGTCCACGAGATCACCGGAGGCGGCGCCGACTACTCGTTTGAGGCCATCGGCCTGAGCGCCACCGCCGAGCAGGCCTGGGCCATGATCGGCATCGGCGGCACAGCCACGGTGATCGGCATGCTGCCCATGACCAGCCAGGTGACCATCCCCGGCGGCGAGATCATCTTGAGTGAGAAGAAGCTCCAGGGGTCGCTGATGGGCGGCAACCGCTTCCGCCTGGACATGCCCAAGTTCATCGACCTCTACCTGGACGGGCGGCTCAAGCTCGACGAAATGGTGTCGGCCACCATCGATATCACCGAGGTGAACGACGGCTACGCCGCCATGAAGGCGGGCGAAACGCTGCGCTCGGTGATCGCCTTCTGAGTAACCCCTCCCCTGCTGCAACATCGAAAAGGAGCACCACAATGGGACAACTGGACGACCGGGTGGCGGTAGTCACCGGCGGCGCTGACGGCATCGGCCACGGCATCTGCCGGCGGTTCGCCACCGAGGGGGCCAAGCTGCTGGTCACCGACATCGATGGCGAGGCCGCCGAGCGGGTGGCCGGCGAACTGCGCGACGAGTTCAATGTCGACGCCCGGCCGATGCGGGTTGACGTGGCCGACAAGGGCGAGGTGCTGGCCATGGTGGATGCCGCGGTCGACCACTGGGGCAGTCTGGATGTGCTCATCAACAACGCCTGGGGCGGCGGGGAGCTAAGCCGGGTGGAGATCAAAACCGACCAGCTGATGAACGACGCCATGCACGTGGGGCTGTACGGCCCGCTGTGGGCCATGCAGGCCGCCTTCCGGGTCATGCGGGATCAGCAGTACGGCCGGATCGTGAATCTGTGCTCTCTCAACGGGGTGAACGCCCACATGGGCACGCTGGAGTACAACTGCGCCAAAGAGGCGTTGCGAACATTGAGCCGCACCGCCGCTCGAGAGTGGGCCCCGTACGGCATCGTGGTGAACGTGATCTGCCCCGGCGCCAAGACCGCGTCGGCCCGCCGGGTGGAGCAGATGATGCCCGATCTCATCCGCAACGCCGAGGCGGCCAACCCCATGGGCCGCATGGGCGACCCCGAAGGCGACATCGCCCCAGTGGCGTTGTTCTTGTCGACCGAGGACGCCCAGTACCTCACCGGCAACACGCTGTACGTGGACGGCGGCAGCCACATAAACGGCGCCAACTGGGCCCCCGACATGCCCGAGACTCCGTAACGCCGACACCGCAGGCGTCGGACCGAGACACCGTGATCAGCAAGCCAAACCGCAGGCGTCGGACCGAAGGACCGTTGTGAGCAAAGACACATCAATGGCTGGCAAGGTGGCCATCATCACCGGGGCGGGGCCGGGGGTGGGTCGGGCTAGTGCGCTGGCCATGGCTGCCGACGGGGCCGACATAGCTCTTGCGGCCCGCCGTGTGGAACCACTTCAGGCGCTGGCCGCTGAGATTGCCGACGCCACCGGGCGGCGGGTGATCGCGGTGCCCACTGACATTTCCGACCTCGCATCGGCCGCGGCGCTGGCCGACACCGCGGCCGAGGAGTTGGGCCGGGTGGATGCGGTGGTGAACGTGGCCACCGCCGGTGGCGCCCGCTCTGCCGTGGCCAACATCGACTGGGACGAATACCGGCATTCCTTCGAGATCAATGTGCTCGGAACCTTAGAGGTGAGCCGTCGCGCCGCCGAGCACATGAAGGCGACGGGCGGCGGTTCGATCGTGCAGATCAGCACTCTCAGCACCCACTCGGTGCCCGAGAAGATGGCCATCTACACCTCCACCAAATCGGCCATGCACACCGCATCTATGGTGATGGCCCGCGAGCTGGGGCCCCACAACATCCGGGTGAACATCGTGACTCCGGGCTACATCACCGGCGACAACCTCGACCGGCTGTGGGGCAACATCGCCCAGCAAACCGGCAAGACCGCCCAACAGGTTTCCGACCGGGCGGCCCGAGCCGCGGCCCTCAATCGCCACGTCGACCCCGAAGACATCGCTGAGGCCGTGCTGTTTCTGGCCTCCGATCGGGGCCGAGGGGTGACCGGCCAGGAGATCAGGGTGGACGCCGGTCAGGTGATCGGTTGAGCCAGCCCGCCTAGGCCTGTCCGTTGGACAACACGTCGGCCATGGTGTCGAACAGGATGCCGATCTCGTGGTCGGTGATCACCAAGGGCGGACAGATGGCCAGCCCGGTGCCCACCGGCCGCAGCACAACCCCGGCCTCCAGCAGCCGCATCCGGGCGGCCGCGGCGTCGTAGCCCAGCTCAGCGGCGTACACCGCTCCGGTCCCCCGGTAACTCTGGATAATCCCGTCGGCCTGAAGGGCGGCGAGACCTTCGGTGAGCTTTTCGGCCAGGTGCGGCACCCGCTGCACGAGCTGCTCTTTCTCCATCAGGGCCAGGTTGGCCACCCCGGCGGCCATGCAGGTGGGGTGCCCGGCATAGGTGTAGCCGGTGCGCAGGGTGTATCCGGGCTGTTCCAGCACATCGCACACCGCTCGGCTGGCGATGACCCCGCCCACCGGCTGATAGCCGGAGGTGACACCTTTGGCAAACGTCATCAGGTCGGGCATCACGCCGTAGTGCTGGGCACCGAACCACGAACCGGTGCGGCCGAATCCGCATATCACCTCGTCGAGGATCAGCAGGGCTCCGTGCTGGTCGCACAGCCGCCGCAGTCCCTCCAAGTAGCCGTCGGACGGCGGATACACGCCCCCCGCCCCTTGCAGCGGCTCGGTGATGACCGCGGCCACCCGACCCTCATTGGCGGCCATGGTGGTGCTCACCGCCTCGATGTCGTCGCGGGGCACCTCGATGAAATGGGGCACCAGATCACCCCACCCCTCCCGGTTGCCGGCGATGCCTTGGGCCGTGGTACCCCCGAAGTTGGTGCCGTGGTAGGCGTCGGTGCGCCGGATGATCACTTGGCGGTCGGTATCGCCCTTGAGCTGGTGTACCGCCCGGGCGATCTTCAGCGCGGAGTCCACCGCCTCCGACCCCGAGCCGCAGAAGAACACCCGTCCATCGGGATGCGGCGACCGCTCGACCACCATCGAGGCCAGCTCTTCAGCGGGTTCGTTGGTGAACGGGGCGAACGTCTGATAGGCGTCCAGCAGCCGCATATGGTCGGCCACCGCATCGATTATCTCGGCCCGGCCGTGGCCCACCTGGCAGTACCACAGGCTGGCCAGGGCATCCAGATACCGCTTTCCCTGGTCATCCCAGAGCGTGCAGCCCTCAGCCCGCACGATGGTGATGAAGTCGTCGGCCGCGGGTGGAGCGAATCCATGCAAGAACTTGGTAGGCACCGCCGAATTCTACCCACCGCCAATTCACTTACCGGCCACCGGGAGTGGGATAGTGCGGGCATATGAAGCTGGGTATCGGGGTGGACATTTGGAATCAGGCCAGGCTGAATACCTCGCTGGCCGAAGAGCAGTTGGCCAGGGTGCAGCTGGCCGAGCGACTGGGCTACGACTCGGTGTGGTCGGCAGAGATCTACGGCGTGGACGCCATCACTCCTCTGGCCTGGATCGCGGCCCACACCAGCCACATCCGCCTGGGCACCGCGGTGTGCCAGGTGGCCGCCCGCCCGGCGGTGACCGCCGCCATGCAGTTCGGCACCCTGGAGGCGCTGGCCGGGCCGGGGCGGGCCATCTGCGGGTTGGGTCTGTCGGGCCCCCAGATCGTGGAGGGGTGGTACGGCCAGCCGTGGGGCAAGCCCAATGCGTTGCTGCGCGACTACGTGTCGATCATCAAAAAGGTGTTCGCCCGAGAGGGCCCGTTGTCCCACGACGGAGCGCAGATCAGCCTGCCGTATAGCGGCGAGGGCGCTCTGGGCGTGGGCAAGCCGCTCAAGTCGATCCTGCACATGAACCCCGACATCCCGGTGTTCTTGGCCACCGGCGGGCCGGCCAACACCGCGCTGATGGCCGAGCTGGCCGACGGGTGGCTGCCGCTGGGCTACACCCCGGGCAGCGCCCACCTCTACACCGAGGCCATCCAGAGGGGCCTCGACCGGGCCGGGCGCAGCTGGGACGACATCGAGATCCAGGCCGGGTCCCGGGTGTCGATCACCGACGACGTGCAGGGGGCCATCGACGAGGCCAAGCCCCAGTTCGCCTTCCTGGTGGGGGGCTACGGCACTCGGGAGTACAACTTCCACCGCGACGCCATGGTGCGGCGGGGCTTCGGCGAGGCCGCCGAGCGCATCCAGGAGCTGTTCATGGCCGGGCGCCGCGACGAGGCGGTGGCCGCGGTGCCCGACGAGTACATCGACGACGGAGCGCTTTTCGGCTCCCGCCAGCGCATCAAGGAGCGCTTTTCCCGCTGGTGCGACACCAAGGCAACCGGCCTCACAATCCGAGCCGATACCGACGAGGAGCTGGCTTATATCGCCGAGCTGGCCGAGGCCCGTCCCCGAACTACTTAGCCTTCAACCGGGCCGGGATGGGCAAATGCGACATGCCGCCGGGCAGCGGAGGGTAAATCGCCCCCTCGATCACCGACATCTCCGCCACCCGGTCGCACAGCACGTTGACCGCGCACGATGCCTCGATGCGGGCCAGGGTGGCACCGGGGCAGATGTGGGGACCGCCGCCGAATCCGAGATGGTCGCGGGGATCGTCTCGGTCCAAGCGGAACACGTCGGGATCGTCGTACACCGTCTCGTCCCGGTTAGCGGAGCCTATGCCCACTTCTACCCATTCTCCGGCGTGCATCTCTACTCCGTCGAGCGCGACGTCGTGGGTGCAGCGCCTGGTTGTGGCTTGCACCGGCGCGTCATGGCGCAGCGATTCCTCCACCAGCGGGCTCACCAGGTCGCGGTCGGCCGATACCCGCTCGAAGAGCTCCCGGTCCCGCAGCAGCCGGTGGGCCAGGTGTACCAGCAGCGCCCGAGTGGTGTGGACCCCGGCCATCACCATGAACTGGAGCTGGGTAACGATTTCGGTGTCGCTGAGCGGCACCCCGTCGATCTCGGCGTTCATCAGCCCGACGATCACATCGTGGGGCTGCTCCTCCCCGGCGGCGGCTGACGACCGGCGATCGGCTAGAGCCTCGCGGAAATAGTCGAGGATGGGAGGGCCGGTCGGCTTGATCCCCGGCGTGCCCGGTCGCTGCATGAGCGTGCCGTCGAACGACCAGCCCATGAACTTGTCACCGGCATCGGGAGGCAAGCCCATCAAGTCGGCCAGCGTGGCGCTGGGGATGGGCATGGCGTAGCCCGCGTGCAGGTCGCCCTCTCCGGAGGCCAGCATCGGGTCGAGCAGCCGGTGGCAGGTTCGGGTGACGAACTCCTCGGTGTTGCGCAGCCGGTGGGGGGCGAAGTTGGAGTTGTACAGCCGTCGGATGCGGCCGTGGCGGGGCTCGGGTATCTCGCTCAGAAACAGCTCCTCGGCCGGCACCACCTCGGTGCCGGCCAGTCCGGCCATGGGCGCCAGATCGGCCACGAACGTCTCCACCTCTTTGAGGGCGGTGTCGATGTGGCGGCGGGTCGAGAGGTACCAGCCGCCTTTGGGTGACGGGCAAATGGGATGTTCTGTGCGTATGCGGGCCAGCGTGTGAAACGGAACTCCGTCGATCTCATGCGCCGGGTCGCGGGCATCGAACTCCATGCCCGCACGGTAGTGCGACAACCCACCACTAATCTCAGCCTGTGAACCATCCGCCTTATCTGTGTACCGGCACGCTGGGTCGGATCCCGTGGGAGGACAAGGCCCGGGCTGCATCGACCGCGGGGTTTGCCCGGCTGTCCATCTACCAATGGGAACACCGCAAGCTGCACGAGCGGGGCTGGGACGACGAATCACTGGGGGACTTGTTGGACAGCCTGGACTTGCGAGTGGCCGAATACGACGGCGCGGTGATGTCGATGCAGTCCCCCGACGGCGCCGAAGAGACGGTGGCCAAGGCCGCTGCCCTCGGCGCCCGATCTATCACCGTTTTGGAGCATTCCGACTGGCTGCCGGGCGAGCATTTGGCCCAAGCCTCGGCCACCCTGGCCGAGATCTCCGACCTCGCTGGCGAGCACGGCATTCTGGCGTTGATCGAGCCGTTCGCCTGGTCGCCGCTGAACGACCACCGGGTAGCCGCTGAGATTGTTGAGCGGGCCGACCGGCCCAACGCGGGGCTGCTCCTCGACACCTGGCATCTGTGGCGGGGACCGGAGCGCGGGCGGCTGGACCCGGCCATCGACCCGGCCATGATCAAGGAGATCCAAGTGGGCGACACCGGCCCCACGCCCGCCAGCGAGCCGACGAGAGACGAACTGGCCGATGAGTGCATTCACCACCGGCTGATGCCCGGCGACGGTCACGGGAACATTGCGGGAATGCTGGGCGAATTGGCCGATCGGGGCGTGGACGCACCGATGGCCATTGAGGTGTTCTCCGACGAACTGAACGCTCTGGAAGCCGACGTTGTTGCCTGCCGGTCGATGGCCAGCTTCAAGAAATTGAAAGCTAGATTGGCCCTGTGAGCACTGAAGGAATCCCCCAAGAAGTCGACGACGCCATCGACGCCCTATTGGCCGAGCACGACCCCACCACCATGTCGGTGGAGGAGTTCCGCGGCTACCAGTACGACGCCGGCCTGGCCTGGGTGCACTTCCCGGTGGGCTTTGGCGGCCTCGAGCTGGCCCCCCGCTATCAGCGCCACATAGAGGTCCGCCTGCGTGAGGCCGGGGCCGGACCGGCCGATCCGGGCAGCTTCTTCTACACCCTGGCTGGGCCCACCATCGTGACCCACGGCACCGACGAGCAGAAGAACCGCTTCCTGCGGCCCATGTTCACCGGTGAGGAGCGCTGGTGCCAGCTGTTCTCTGAGCCAGGGGCGGGTAGCGACTTCGCCGGGCTGGCCACCCGGGCGGTGCGCGACGGCGAGATGTGGACGATTGACGGGCAGAAGGTGTGGAACACCCTCGCCCACCTGGCCGACCGGGGCATGCTGGTGGCCCGCAGCAATCCCGAGTCGCCCAAACACAAGGGCATGACCTACTTCGCGCTCGACATGCACGCCGAGGGAGTGGAGGTGCGTCCCCTGCGCCAGATCACCGGTGAGGCCGAGTTCAACGAGGTCTACATGACCGGCGTGCAGGTGCCCGATTCCGACCGCATCGGCGACGAGGGCCAGGGCTGGGGCGTGGCGCTCACCACGCTGATGAACGAGCGCACCGTGATCGGAGGAGGCGGTTCACCGAAGCGGGGCTCAGGCAGCATCGCCGAGCTGGTGCGGGTGTGGTCGGAGCTGCCCGACGAGCAGCGCACCTCGGCCCGCCTCGACCGGGTGATGACGCTGTGGAGCCAGGCCGAGACGCTGCGGCTCACCAACATGCGGGCCTCGCAGAATCGCCGGGCCGGCAACCCCGGTCCGGAGGGCTCGGTGGCCAAGGCCATCCACGCCGAGCTGAACAAGTCGATCTTCGAGGAGTGCGTGAACCTCAAGGGACCGGCCGGCTCGATAGGCCTCGACTACACCTTCCGCCGTCCTGACGTGGTGTCGGAAACCGGTGCCGAGAACGGCTTGGGCCACGCCTTTCTGAGGTCCCGGGCCAACTCCATAGAGGGCGGCACCACCGAGATCATGCGCAACATCCTGGGCGAGCAGATTCTAGGCCTTCCCGGTGAGCCCCGGGTGGACAAAGCCATCCCCTGGAACGAAGTCCCCCGCAACTAGCTCGGGCTACGAACCCAATTAGACGGGGGAACGGTCAAACCTCCGGTCGAGCCAGCCGATCACCGCCTGGGCCACGGCTTCGGGCTGCTCAGGCAAAAGAGCGTGACCGGCGTTGGGGATGACCACTACCTCCACCCGGTCGCCGACGGCCTCTGCCAGGGCATCGGCGTTGGCGGGAACGGCCAGGCGGTCGTCGGCGGGCTGCACGGCCAGCATGGAGGCGGTGCCTCCGGCCCACCAGTCGCCCACCGGAGTGGACACGGTGGCCTGCTCTTGGGCTTGGGCCAGCTTTGCGAACCAGCCGTCGGCCCACACGCTGGCGTCATTGCCCGGCGCGAAGAACGCTCGCCCCACAGCATCGAGGCGGATATCCGGCGGGTTGCGGGGGTCGAAGATCGTCCGCATTGCCGTGGCCATTTCGTCGGTGACCGGAATAAACCCGCCGCAGGCCAACAGCACCAGGCTATCCACCAGCTCGGGGTGGTTGGTGGCGGTCATGCGAGCGATCCGGTTGCCGTAGGCGTGGCCGACGATCACCGCGGGGCCGCCGTCGAGTTCGCTGATCACCGCGGCCACATCCGCAGCCAGAGTGGACAGAGTCTCCTCCCGTTCGTCCGCCGCGCTGGCCCCGAGGCCTCGAGGCTCAGGGCACGCCACCCGGTAGCCAGCGGCGGCCACATCGTCGGCCAACTGGTCGAAGTCGGCCGCCCCTCGGCCCATCGACGGCAACATGACCACCAGCGGCCCTTCGCCGCGGACATGCACCTCGATTGGACCGTCGCCAGTGGGCACCATCACGGTCGGGGACTGTAACCCAGTGGCCCGGAACAGACCGATAGCCCATCCGAAGTCTGCTTCCACGAGTCATTTCTCCAAAGCAAGCGCCAGATTGCCGGTTAGCCTGTCGGCCAAGTGTCAGTCGCCGATTCTGCTGCGCCGCTGCTGTCCGTCGAGGGCGTGTACAAGTCTTTCGGCACCACCAAGGTGCTGGTCGACTTCAATCTGACGCTGCATGCCGGAGAGATGCTGTCTTTGCTGGGGCCGAGCGGATGTGGAAAGACCACCCTGTTGCGGCTCATCGCCGGTTTGGAGCAAGCCGATCAGGGCAAGGTGGTGTTGGACGGGAACCCGGTGGATGGCCACCGCTCCTGGATCCGGCCTGAGGACCGCCAGGTGGGCATGGTGTTCCAAGACTGGGCGCTGTTCCCCCACCTAGATGTGGCCGGCAATGTGGGCTACGGGGTCCCCCGACGTCAGCGACTCGCAGAGGTGGCCAAAACGCTGGAGTTGGTGAACTTGCCGGGAATGCAGGAACGCACCCCCGACACCCTCTCGGGCGGCCAGCAGCAGCGGGTGGCGCTGGCCCGGGCCATCGCCCCCAAGCCCAAAGTGCTCTTGCTGGACGAGCCCTTCTCCAATCTGGACGCCGCTCTGCGGCGCGAGGTTCGCTCCGAGGTGCGCGAGCTGCTGCGCGATGCCGACATGACCGCGGTGTTCGTGACCCACGACCGAGAAGAGGCGTTGGTGCTGGGCGATCGGGTGGCGGTGATGGACGCGGGCCGCATTGTGCAGACCGGATCGCCCTCTGAGGTCTACCATCACCCGGCCACACCCTGGGTGGCGGCGTTCGTGGGCGCGGTGTCGATGTACCCCGCGGAGGCTGCGGGCTCCACAGCCGAGACCGATTTCGGGCCTGTTCCCCTCCTCGAACCTCGTCAGGGCCCGGTTGAAGTGGCGGTACGGCCCGAGGACGTGGACTTGCGGGCGGCCGAGGGCGAGGGTGCCGCCCATACCGTGGAGAACTTCGAGTTCCAGGGTGCTGATGCCGTGGTTACCGTGGCCAACCCCGACGGAATCCGTCTCCACGTACGAGTCAGAGGCACGCAGAGCTTCTCCCCCGGCGACCGGGTCGCCCTCTCCTACATCGGTCCGCCTGCGGTAGCTTTCGACCGCGGCTGATCCCGACCATCAATCCACGACAGCAAACTCCAGACTGCTTCGTAAGAACAGCGGCGAACTCCAGACTGCTTCGCAAGAGATGTAAGGCAAGCTTTACCTTTCTGGGCTCCTGTGGATAAAGTCGCTCTTTGTGCGGTCGCCGACAATCCACTCCCCGGCACTGCTGAAGGTGCTCGCCATCGTGGTAACCGTGGGATTCGCCTTTCCCGCCGGCTACTTGGTGTGGCGCAACTTCACTTTCCACAGCGATCCGCTGGGCGTGCTGTTCTCCCAGCGCACCCAGGGGCCGTTGTTGCGCACACTGCGACTGGCCGTGCTGGTCTCGGCCTCCACCGCGGTGTTCGGCACCGCTCTGGCCTGGTTGACTACCCGGTGCGACGTCCCGCTCAAGCGCATGTGGCAGGCACTGCTGCCCCTTCCGCTGGTGTTCCCCACGTTCATCGGCGCCGCGGCCTTGATCCGGACCCTCAACCCCGGCGGTCTTCTGTCGGATTGGCTAGACAACCTGGGCCTGGTGTGGGACGTGGAGATACGGGGCCTGTTCGGCGCGTGGCTGGCGCTCACGCTGTTCACCTATCCCTATGTGTACCTGCCCGTGGCCGCCCGGCTGCGGCGCCTGCCCGGGTCGGCCGAGGAGACCGCTCGTCTGCTGGGCGACAGCCCGCTAACCGTCATCCGCAGAGTGGTCTTGCCCCAAGCGGCGACTGCCATCAGTGCCGGCACCCTGCTGGTGTTCCTCTACGCCATCAGCGACTTCGGCGCGGTGCAGCTCATGCGTTACGACACGCTGAGCCGGGCCATCTACACCACTCGGCTGAACAATCAACCAGTGTCGATGGCCCTCAGCGTGATCCTGCTGGTGCTGGCTGCGGTGGTGGTGCTGGTTGAGCGGGGCGCAACACGGCGATATGAGCACGCCGCACCGGTGCGATCGCGGAGCCCGGTTGTCTATCGGCTGGGCCGCGCCAAACCGATTGCGGTGGCGTTTCTGATCGGATCGGTGGCGATAGCCCTGTTGGGGCCGATGGCATCGCTGGCCGACTGGACCATCGACGGCATCAGGCTGGAGGCCTCCGGCGGACGAGACCTTCTCGTGGGATGGGATGACGTGTGGGCGCCCACCTGGCACACCGCTTACGGGAGCCTTCTGGCCGCGGTGGTCTCGGTGGCTTTGGTGCTTCCCGCCGCCTACCTCGTCGTGCGCCACCGTTCCCGGATCGGCACGGTGGCCAACGCGGTGATCGTGTCGGCATTCGCACTTCCCGGAATCCTCATCGGGCTGGCTCTTCTGTTCTGGACCCTGAAGACCGACGTCGGCAGCCACCTCCGCAACACCCTGGTGTTGCTGGTGTTCGCCTACATGGTGCGCTTCGGCGGCCAGACCATGCGCACCTCCCAGGTTGCGGTGGCCGCAGTGTCTTCCCGGCTGACCGACGCGGCCCGCACGCTGGGCGCTAGGTGGGTGCGCCGCTTCCGGTCGCTGGAGCTGCCGCTCATGGCCCCCGGGCTGTTGGCCGGGGGCGGGCTGGTGATGCTGTCGGTGATGAAAGAACTGCCCATAACCCTGCTCATCGCCCCGTTCGACTTCCCCACCCTCACCACCAAGGCGTTCAACAGCATCGAAGAGGCCTTCGTGGCCGAGGCTGGCATCTGGTCGGGTGTGCTCGTGGTGCTGTCGGCCTTGCTCACCTGGATCTTCGTAGTCCGCCGGGCCGATCACTTCGATTAGCGGTGCCGACGCGGGTCTGTGACACGCTGCGGGAATGAGCATCGAGCCGTTCGAGATCGCCGTTCCCCAAGCCGACCTAGACGACCTGCACCGGCGTCTGGCCATGACCCGCTGGCCCGATACGGTGCGTCCGGGGTGGGCCGACGGCGCCGACGTGGCCTACATGCAGGAGCTGTGCGAGTACTGGGCCGACGGCTACGACTGGCGGGCCCGAGAGGCCTATCTCAACGCCTTTCCCCAGTTCACCACCACGGCGGCCGGTGAGCGGGTGCACTTCTACCATGTGCGCTCGCCGGAGCCTGACGCGCTGCCCATGGTGATGATCCACGGGTACATAGGCTCGGTGGTGGAGTTCCGAGAGATGATGGGCCCGCTGTCCGACCCGGCCGCCCACGGCGGCGATCCGGCCGACGCCTTCCATATTGTGGTCCCGTCGCTGCCCGGCTACGGCTTCTCCGGTCCTACCGCCAACCCCGGTGTGGACATGCACCGCTGCGCGGAGGCCATCGCCGGGGTCATGGAGCAGCTGGGCTACGACCGCTACATCGTGCAAGGGGGCGACTGGGGGGCGCTGGTCACCCGGCGCATGGCCGAGGCCTACGGCGACCGGCTCATCGCCGCCCACTTCAACATGCTCTTCGCCCAGCCCACCGCTGAAGAGGCTGCCGACCCCGAGAAGATGATGGAGGGGGTGACCGAGGCCGAACAGGCGGCCATGGCCCGCTCGCTGGAGGTGATCACCGGAGGCACCGGCTACATGGCCATGCTGAGCACCAAACCCCAGACCCTGGCGATGGCCCACAACGACTCCCCCGCCGGTCTGGCCGCCTGGTTCATTGAGAAGTACCAACACTGGTGCGACCTGGACGACGGCGATCTGGAGAGCGTGTTCACCAAAGACCAGTTGCTCGACAACGTGATGCTGTACTGGGCCACCGCCACCGCGGCGTCATCCGGGCGGCTGTATCTGGAGTCGGCCCGGGCCGGCACCTCAGCAGTGGACTCTTGGGCGGGCCAGATCACCGTGCCCACCGGCCACGCCGTCTACCCCCGAGAGCTGCTGCAAACCCCGCGGGCATGGGCCGAGCGCCGCTACAACATCGTCCACTGGGCCGTGCAGCCCAAAGGCGGCCACTTCGCCCCCTTCGAGCAGCCCGAGCTGTTCACCGACGACCTGCGGGCCTTCGGCCGCCTGTTCCGCTGAGAGGCCGCCGCTCGGCGGCAGACGGGTCTAGGCGAATCGGGCGGAGCGCATGGCTAAGAGGTCGCCGTCGGATGCCTCTAGCACCTCGCGGGCCTCGTCGGGGCCCTTCATACGCAGCGGACAGGACACGACCACGTCCATCACCTGGTTGAGCCGGCCGAAGGCGATCCAGCAGCCGATGGCCAGGGTCATCTCCACCACCAGCTCTTCGCCGAAGTGCCCGACCATGCGGTCCATGAACTCCTGGTCGATGGACAGGTGGTCGACCGCGAATTTCTCCGCGTACTCCAGAGCATCGCGCTCGGCCTCGCTGAAGCCGTCGTATTCGTTGCGATTTCCGACGTTTAGGTAGTCGGCCTCGCTCAGTTCATATTGCGCCAACGACGCAATGCGGGTGTCCAGTCAAACCACGCATTCGTTGATCTGGGCAATCCTCATCCGCAGCAGCTCCCGCAACCGCACGGGGAGCTTGCTCTCGTTGTACACCGCGCCGCTGAACGCTGATGCCGGTCCGGACAGCGCCGGCGTCATCATCCACAGTCGGTGCAGCTCCTCTTCGGGGCCGTCGGGAATCCGAATTCGTGCCATGCCTCCTCCTTGGCTGGGGTGGTCCACACAGTACCGCCCAGTGTTCCTCTTGCCCCTACAGTTGATGGAATGGGCGCCAATGGCCGACGATTGACCGCCACTGCCCTAGCGGTCTTGCTGGCACTGTCGGCCTGCTCATCTTCTGAGAAGTCGGCTGATCCGGCGGCGCCGACGGCTGATTCCACTCATAGGGCAGAGCAACCACAGGCCCAATCGACCTCCGAAGCCGAACCCGAGACGTCGCCTGAGGGAACTTCGGCACCCAAGGCAACTCCTGAGGATTCGCCGGGCGGCAGCCCGCCTGAAGTCATCGAGCACGCCGCCGACTGGCCCCTGCCCAATCGGGACAACGCCGCCACCCGAGCCACTTTCGACAGCCCGATCGACTCCACCAACGTAAGCAAACTAGAGGTGGCCTGGACAGCCGAGGTTCCCGGCGGCAGCACCTGGGGCAACCTGGCCACCACGCCTCTCATCTTGGGCGACCGGGTGTATGTGGCCGGCCTCGACGGCGGAGTCCAGGCCATCGACCGCGAATCCGGCAAGGTTCTCTGGACGGCGGGGCGGCGGGGCGGCATGTACGGCCCCTCGGGAGTAGTGGTGGGCTGGGGCAAGGTGTTTGCCACCAAGATCGGCTGGCGCCAGCGGGGCCAGCTCATCGCCGCCTACGACGCCGAAACCGGCGAAGAGGTCTGGGCCACCGACATCACCGGAGGCGACCTCAGCGAGATCAACGTGCAGCCGTTCGCCTACAACAGATTGGTGTACGCCGCCACCAGCGGCTTCCCCGCCGGGGCCCGGGGCACCATCCACGCCCTGGACCAGGCCACCGGCGAGATCGTGTGGTCGTTCGCCACCGTGGAGGATGAGGACCTGTGGGGTAATCCCAGCATCAACAGCGGGGGCGGGGCGTGGTATCCCCCCGCGCTGGACACCGAAACCGGCACGCTGTTCTTCGGAGTGGGCAACCCCTACCCCTTCCCAGGCGCCCCCGGCTGGCCAGCGGGATCAAGCCGTCCGGGCGACAACCGGTGGACAAGCGGCACGGTGGCCCTAGACGCAGCCACCGGCGAGCTGCGCTGGGGGTTCCAGGCCTTCCCCCATGACATCTTCGACCGCGACCACGTGCTGGTGACGCTGGCCCACGCCGAAGACCACGGCATGGACCGTGACGTGCTCGTGACCGCCGGCAAGGGCGGGGTGGCATTCGGCCACGATCCGGCCACCGGCGAGGTGCTGTGGCGCACCTCGGTGGGCCAGCACCAGAACGACCACCTGGAGAGCTTCGACAAGCCGGTGGAGGTGATGCCCGGTGCCCAGGGCGGCATGGTGACTCCGGTGGCAGCAGCCGACGGCGTGTTCTACGCCGTGGTGGTCAACGCCCCCAGCTTCTACGAGTCGGACCAGGTGACCAGCGGCGGCGAGGGCACCCAGCTCTTCACCCGCCCCAGCAACGTGGTGGCCATCGACATCGCAACGGGCGACATCGTTTGGGACATCGAGATCATCTCCCAGATCCCCGACGTTCCCGCCGCAGACGCGTTCGGCGGCATGACGGTGGTGAACGACTTGCTGTTCACGTCCACATTCTTCGGGGAGCTGTTGGCCCTCGATCGGGCCACCGGCGAGATCGTGTGGCGCCACCAGGCCAAAGGCGCCACCAACGGCTGGCCCGCGGTGGCCGACGACATGGTCATCTACCCCATCGGCCTCGTGGAGGAGCCTGGAATCCCCCACCTGCTGGCCCTGCGTCTGAAGCCCTAGTAGCTGGAGAGCCGGCCGCTCAGCCCAACTCGGGAAAGCGGCTGCGAGCGCCGGCCTCGGCCCAGTCCATGTGGTCGCGCACGTACTGGTTGGCCGCGTCTTGGGCCGGCGAGTAGTCCCATGAGATGCGGCTGTCGTCGCCCGTGGCAGCATGCACCAGCCGCCGGGCCTGCTGGGAGGCCAACACCTGCTCCCGGATGACGTTGCTGTCCCAGCGCCGGGCTGTTTCGGCGGCGAATTCCGCGGCCAGCTCTGCATGGTCGGGATCGCCAGCCAGGTTGTCCTGTTCTTGCGGGTCGGCTTCCAGGTCGTAGAGCAGGGCGGGGTCGGTGTCGCAGTGGATGTACTTGTGGCGGCCCCGGCGGATCATGAACATGGGGTGGGAGGTCATCTCCGCGGTGTACTCGGCGAGGGCCTCGTCAACGGGATCGCTCCCCCCGCTGGCGGCATCCCACAGGCTCCGCCCGGCCATCGGTGCCGCCCGCTCCATCCGGTTGCCACCATCGGCGGCGATGTCCAGCAGGGTGGGCGCCAGATCGAGCAAAGAGCAGGCATTGGGAACCGTGGTGTTGGCCACCCCGGGACCGGCCATGATGAGAGGCACCCGCAGCGACCGCTCGAAGAAGCTCATCTTGAACCACAGACCTCTCTCCCCCAGCATGTCGCCGTGGTCGCTGGTGGCGATCACCACCGTGTTGTCGAGCTCGCCGGTCTCCTCCAGCGCTCGGACCATCCTTCCCAACCAGGCATCGATGTAGCTGGTATTGGCGTAGTAGCTGTGACGGGCGTTGCGGCACTGCTCCTCGGTGTAGCCCACGGTGTCGGCCTCGATGCCCCGGCGGATGCGCAGGCTGTGGGGATCGAGAGAGTCGAGGTCCACTGGCTCGGGTAGGTCGATGGCGTCGTGGTCGTAGAGGTCCCACCACTCGGGGCGGGCCACATAGGGATCGTGGGGGTGGATGAAGGCCACCGTGAGGAAGAACGGCCGGTCATCGCTGTCACGGGCCAAGTCGAAGAGCTTGCGGATGGCCGCAAACCCCACCTCCTCGTCGTAGTCGAGCTGGTAGGTGGCCAGGGCCTGACCGGCCTCCGACAGGCTGTCCATGTTGTGGTACCACTTGTCGATCCGCTCATCGGCGTTGTCCCAATCGGGGGTCCAGGCGAAGTCAGAAGGGTAGATCTCGGTGTTGAGCCGCTCCGCGAACCCGTGGTGCTGGTCGGGCCCGATGAAGTGCATCTTCCCGGCCAGCACCGTGCGGTACCCGGCCAAGTTGAGGTAGTGGGCCAGCGTGGGGATCGACGCCGGAAACTCGGCCGCGTTGTCCCACGCCCCGATGGTCGACGCCAACTGCCCTGACATCATCGAGAACCGCGACGGCGCACACAGCGGGAAATTGCAGTACGCCGCGTCGAACCGAGCCCCCCGCTCAGCCAGAGCGTCCATCGCCGGCGTCCGCACCAGCGGATGGCCGTAAGCGCCAGTGAAATGCGGTGCCAACTGATCGGCCATCACCACCAAAATGTTCGGCTTGGCCATAGCCCGCGAGCATACTGGCGGTCAGCCCCTCAGCGTCGGCGACTCAAGTGGCCGATCAGTTCTTTGCCCAAGGGTCGATGAGGTCGACTGCCATGCCTTCGAAGTGCCGGATGTTGCGTGTTGCCACGGCCATGCCGCGAGAACGGGCGATCGCCGCGATCTGGCCGTCGGACTGGGAAACAGGACGTCCAGCGGCCCGACAAGAAGCAGCTATTTCTGCGTACGCGCGTGCCGCTTCACTGTCAAACGGCAGCACACGACCAGCGAAGATCTCCCGCATCATCGCCTCAACCTCTGTTTCCAGGGCGTCTCGACGCTGGCCCGTAGGCATTATGGCAACGCCATAGAGCAACTCCGCCTCGCTCACCGCGGAGAGGAACAGAGTGGTTGCTGCACGCTCTGCCACCCATGCTTCAACTGCTGAATCCGGCAACGGGCGCATCAATTCAGAGACAACATTGGTGTCGAGAACAATCACCGCTCCTGCCTCATTCGAAACGAGGCGGCTCTGGCATGGCCTCTCTTGGGGGCAATTCCAACTCCACCCCGCCAAGATGGGCAAAGCGTTCGCGAATTGCAGCAGCAAGATCGGTGGGGCCCACGTCCTGCTCGACGGCGTCGCGCAAGATCAAACGGGCCTCTTCTTCCATCGACCGACCGTGACTGGCAGCGCGGATACGAAGTCTGATCTTCACTTCGTCGTCAAGATTGCGAATGGTGATGCTCGCCATGTCCTGCCCTCAATCGCTCCCCATCAGCCTATCTTGACAAAGTGATTGCACTGCAATCACTTTGTCTTTTAACCCGGAGAAGCCTGAACTCGGGTGCGGGTGGTGGCGATGGTGCCGTAGAACACGCCGATGAGGACGATGACCGCGCCGACGGCGGCGACAGGGCGGGGCAGCTCGTTGAAGAATGCGGCGGCCCAGATGGTGCCGGCCACGGTCTCGATAGGGGCGAACAGAGCCACATCGGCCACCGGGGCGAAGCGGGGGGCGTTGGACAGCGCCAGGCGGCCAAAGGGGTTGAACGCCAGGCCCATGGCGGCGATCGACAGGTAGGCCCGCAAGTCGAGTGACAGTGGCGACGCCCAGTACACCAGGGCCACCACTGTCATCACCCCTCCGATGGACAGTCCCACCAGCCGGCTCATGTCGGGATAACGGCGCCACATGGTCAAGCTCACCGCAAAGCCCAAGATGGCCACCAAGCCCAAGAGATCGCCCTTGAGGGTGGGCTCCCCCACCGAACTGGACACAATCGCTCCGATGCCCGCCATGGTGATGGCTATGGCGACAGCCGTCGTCCGGCTGATACGCTCCCTCAGCCAAATCCAGGCGCACACCGCGGCCATCAGAGGCACTGCCGCCACAATGGCCACCACATTGGCCACTCGGGTCTGGGTGACGGCGATGACGAAGCACAGTTGGCTGCCCCCGGTGAGGGCCCCTATGACCAGTTGCTGCCAAGGGTGGCGGCGGAACGCCTCCAGCGGCCAGCAGCCGTCCACCCGGTGGCTGAGCGCGGTGTAGAGCGGCACCGAGCAGCACGCCACCCAGAAGGAGACATCCACGGCGTCGGCCTCCGAGAGCCGGATCCACAGCGAATCGGTGGACACCGACAGCATCCCCACCCCGGCGAGCAACCAGCCCAGCCGCCGACGGTCACTGGACTGGGCGACATCCATTCGGTGGGCCGTAAGGGACTCGAACCCCTGACCCCCTGCGCGTCATGCAGGTGCTCTAGCCAACTGAGCTAACGGCCCGGAATGTGCCAGGCTAGCAGCATCAGTAGCGAGTACGGGGAGCCGCTCAGATGAGCACGAGGCGGGTCGTAATTGTTGGCGGGGGGTTCGCGGGGCTGAGCGCGGCCTACACGTTGAAGAAGCGGGGCATCACTCCTCTTCTGCTCGAGGCTTCCGAGCGTGCTGGCGGACGCGGCAAGGGAGAAAGGGTAGACGGGTTCTCCCTGGACATGGGGGCATTTGTTTTCACCACCACCTACGACACGGCCTTCCGCATCTGCGAGGAGCTGGGCCTGCCGCTTGTGGAGTCGACGATGATCTTCGGCCACCACCGCAATGGGAAGTGGGTCACCACCACGCCCGACCAATCGCTCCTGAATTTTGTTCGGCAGATTCCCGCGGCTTTGGCCATGGGCTTTCTCTCCCCCTCAGGCCTGCGGGCCGGTTCCAAGGTGATGCGGCAGTTGTATCGCCAGGAGGAATACCTGAGTTTCGCCAGCGACAGCCGCCTCTCCGAGATCGACGACGACGAGACCTTCGGCGACTACCTGAGGCGGCACAAGGTGCCCGAGAAGCTGAAGATCTCGCTCAGCGGCCCCCTGAAAATGGTGTTGGGCGATGCCGCGCCCGCAGGCCAAGCGCTGATGCGGGCCTACATCGGAGAAACGATGCTCAGCGGCGGCAAGGTGTACATGCCCGAGCGCGGCATCGGCTCGTTCAATACCGCGCTGGCCGACGCCTGCTCCGATGCGATCCGGGTGTCGAGCCCCGTCCGGAGAATCACCGTGGCCGACGGAGCCGCGACCGGCGTGGTGGTCGACGGCGAGACCATCGAGGCCGACGCGGTCATCTGTGCCGTGCCCGGCACGCAAGTCTCCGGCCTCATCCCCGAACTGCCCGAAGAAACCCGCCGCGCCCTCAGCACCGTCGACTACTCAACCGGCTGCCGGGTGGTGATAGGCCTCGACCGTCGCCCGCTTCCTGCGGGGTGGCACGGCGCGCTCTACCCCGAAGACGACGACACCCCGCTGCTGATGGATCGGACCACCTTCCTGCCTGCCTGTGCGCCTCCAGGCCACAGCATCCTCGATCTGCTCATCGGTCTCGACCGGGCCAAAGAGCTGATCCCGCAAGACGACGAGGAGATCAAGCGCCAGATGCTCGGCGCCGCCCGCCGCAACGCCCCTCCCGGGTCCGCTCTGCCCGGTGACGACGAGGGTCTGTTCTTCCGCGTGTACCGCTGGGAAGAGGCCCTGTGCATGGGCAAGCCCGGAATGCTCGCCGAAATGACCAACATTCCGGGGCAGCTTGCCGGGCGCATCGACAACCTCTACTTGGCCGGCGACTACATGGGCATCCCCTCAGTAAACGGCGCCCTCTCCAGCGGCCACCACGCCGCCACCCAGGCCGCAGACGCGCTGGCTTCTCGCGTCGACTAGCGGCGTTCTAGTCAATTCTTGGGCGGTGGGGGCATGTAGGTCTTGCGGCTGGGTTTGAGGGCCATCGACTGAAGTGTCGTCAGCAGGCCCAAAGAAGCGCCAGTGGGGTCGACTACTGGAACTCGCACGAGCTCAGCCTCAAGCTTTTCCTGGAGGGTTGCCGCGACTCCGAGCATGCCGGTACAGCCCAGCACCAGAACGTCGGCACCGCCTGTTTCTATAGCCCGGCATGATGCCTCGAACAGGCTCTTGAGCAGCGAGTCGCCGTCGTGCAACTCGAGCACCGGGGTGTCGATGACCTCGATGGTGGCCAGGCGGCTGGCGACACCCATCCGGGCGATGAGTCCGGAGATCATGGGAGTCACGTTTTCCAGCACGGTCACTATGGAGAAGCGCTCGCCGAGGGTAAGTGCCGTGGCTATCGCAGGTTCGAATCCGCCGACCACGGGAATGTCGACGATCTCTCGTGCTGCTGGCACGGCGGGATCGCCGAAGCATGTGATGAAGACGGCGTCTGCGCCGTTGCCGGCGGCTTTGGCCACTTCGGCAACGATCTGGGGTCCGGCGAGGACTTCGTCGTAGAACGACTCGATCGATGCCGGTCCTGCTTGCAGGTGGGATACCTCCAGTTCGACTTCGGATCCGAGGAAACTCCGAGCCTCCAGTTCGATCTGTTCGTTGAACTGGTCTGATGTTATGGGGACGACGATGTGGATTTTCACGGGTTGCCTTTCTTTGTCGGTCATGTTCGGCGGTTTCGGGACCAGGCGTCAGCGGCCACGGCGACAAGGATCACGACTCCTTGGATGATGCGCTGCCAGATGGGGTCGATTTGGTGGAGATTGAAGCCGTTGACCATGAAGGCGATGAAGAGGGCTCCCAGCAGCGTCCTCCACACTGCGCCGTTGCCGCCAGCGATGGAAGTGCCCCCGACGACGATCGCGGCGATGACGCCGAATACGAAGCTGAAATCGTCAGACGGGGTGGCGCTGATGGACCTCGACGAAGCGACGACGCCAGCGAGTCCGGCGGCCAGCCCCGACAGTGCGAACACCAGCACGATGATGCGGCCGGTGCGGATGCCAGCAAGCTTGGCTGCTTCGATGTTGCCCCCGGTGGCGTAGACGTGTCGGCCGAACCGGGTGGCCGACAGCGTGATCCAGGCGATGGCCACCACCCCCAGCGAGATCCATGTCGCGGTTGTCAGCTCAGCAACCCGGGTTCGGGCGATGTCGCGGTATTCCTCGCTCTCTGGGCGCATGATGCTCCGGTCGCTAACAAGAAAGCCGATCCCGAAGACGATGAACGACGTCGCCAGCGTGGTGATGAAGGAGTTGATCTTGGCAAACGAAACGACCGATCCGTTCACCGCTCCGACGAGGAGGCCGAATGCACATCCCGCCAACAGCGCCAGGATCACCGAGCCGGTGGCGTTCTCGATCCGCAGAGCGACGAGTGGAGCGGCCACCGCCACCGCGGAGATCGACACGTCGAACCCGCCGGCGATCATGGCGAGGGTGGCCACCGATGCGGCGATCAGCAGGGTGGCTTGCTGGTCGAGCACGTTGCGAAGATTGGGACCGGTCAAGAACCCATCGGTGGTGATAGCCAGCACCAAGAACAGAGCCAGTGTCACCCAGACGATCCCGTATCGGGCCAGGGCAGCGAACGGTGTGGCGTTCACTGTGGGCTCGTTTTCGGCCCGTCGGGGGACGGAGTGGGTTCGCCACCGAAGGCCTGGCGCAATATCTCGGCCTCGTCGAGGTCGGGATGGGTGAACTCGGCGACGAATTGGCCATCTCTCATTACGACGATGCGGTGGCAGAGGCCGATCAGCTCCTCCAGCTCGGACGACACGATCAAAACGGCCAGCCCGCGACCGGCCGCCGAGGCGATCAAGTCGTAGATCGACCGCTTAGACCCCACGTCCACACCTCGGGTCGGCTCGTCTGCAATCAGGACTTTGAGTCCGGTGACCATCCAGCGGGCAAAGAGGCTCTTTTGCTGGTTGCCGCCTGAGAACAGGTGGACCGGGGTCTCCAAACCTCCGCCTCGCACCTCCGCTCCATCCACCGCAGCAACGACGAGGTTGCGCTCGGCGCGCCTGAAGACGATGCCAGCCTTGGTGGTGTGCTTCAGGTGGGGAAGGCTGACGTTTTCCCGCAGGCTTCTATCGGGAAGCAGGCCCTGGTCCCGGCGCGACTCTGGGATCAGGCCCAGGCCGTGCCGGATTGCACGCGTCGGCCTGAGACGGTTCCCGCCCAGCACTCGGCGAAGAGGTCGGCCAGAAGGTTTGGTGAGGGGCTTCCCGGAGATCTGGATTTCGCCTTCGGCCATCGGGTCTGCCCCGTAGACCGCTCGCACGAACTCTGTCCTGCCCGCTCCGACGAGGCCGGCGAGGCCTACGATTTCACCGCTGAACACGTCGAGGTCAAGTACGTACCGTGCTCCCAGCCCCGGGCGGCGCAATCCCCTGACGCGAAGCGCCGGAGGCTCGGCCTGTTGGGGCTGGCCCGACCGAGTGCGCATCGACTTGGGCGGGTAGTTGCCGGATAGCTGGCGACCGATCATCGCCTCAATGAGCGAGTCGGTCGTCTCGTCGCAGGCGTCGGCGGTCCGCACGATACGGCCGTCGCGCATCACAGTGACGGTGTCTGAGAGGTCGAACACTTCTTGAAGGAAATGGGAGATCAACAAGACCGTTGTCCCTCGTCCCTGCATCTCCCTCAGGAGCCGGTGGAGCTGGTCTCTCTCGGTGCCTGACAGGCGGACTGAGGGCTCGTCCATGATGACGAACTCGGCCCCTCGGGCGGCTGCCCGCAGTATCTCAACCATCTGCTGCTCTGCCACCGAGAGGCTCCCCGCTTTCGGCGCAGGATCGAGGCGGATCCCGGTACCCGCGGTCAGTTCGGCAAATCGGCGCTTGGTCTCACGACGCGACATGATCCCGAATCGAGTGGCCTCCACGCCGCAGAACACGTTGTCGGCCACGCTGCGGTCTTTGAGAAGCGACAGCTCTTGGGCGATTGTCGTGATCCCCGCACCAAACGCTTGTCGTGGAGTGCGGAATGACTCAGGCAGCCCGTTCACAAGCAGCGAGCCGCTGTCGGCGGAGTAAACACCGGAGATGATCTTGCCGATGGTGGACTTCCCCGCGCCGTTCTCGCCAACGAGGCCGTGAATGGAGCCCCGTTCGACGACCAGGCTGGCCTCGTCGACCGCCTGGGTGGTCCCGAACCGCTTAGAGATTCCCCTTAGCTCGACATGGGTTGCGCTGTCAGCCATCCCATTCGGCAGTGAACTGGTCCACGTTGGCCGCAGTCACCATCCCATCGTCGACGAAATCGGCATTGGGATCAACACCCCCGGTGTAGGTGCCGTCTTCGAGAGCGGCGATCATGGCCTCCATCGCCAGGCGCCCCTCGCTGGCCGGTGCGTAGAACACGGTGGCGAACCAGCGGCCGTCCCTTACGCCCTCAATGGCCGGCGACGACCCGCCAAGGCCGATGAGCGCGACGCCGTCGAGTTTGCCCTCGTCGGTCAAGACGAGCTCGACGCCTTGAAGCGACTGGTCGGCTCCGACGACGACGTCGAATTCGGGCTCGGCTTGGAGGATGTCCTGGATGGCGTTGATGCCCCCCTCAGGTCCGAGGTACTGGCCTTCGCCCTCGGCGACGACGGTGATGTTGGCCTGGCCGGTGGTGGCGTTGTCGAACCCCTGGCGCAGTGCCACGTCGAGGGGGAAGCCCTTGATGCCATACAGATACACCACGCGGCAGGGATCCAGATCAGCGCATGCGTCGATGGTGAGTTGGCCGGCCCGTTCCCCGGTGACCACCGGAGGGGCCATGACCGAGGCCGCCACGCCGTCGACCTGGGGCTCGTTGGTAGACAGGTCGTCGCCAACGATCTGGTTGAACAGCACTACCTCGAGCCCAGCGTCCAGCGCGGCTTCAACGTCGGGAACTAGGCCTGGGCCGTTCAACGCAACCAGGATGATGCCGTCGTATTGGCCGCTGGTTACCGCGTCTTGGAGCTGGGTGGTCTGAAGATCGGCGTTGAACTGGGCGTCGAACTCCACCAAGTCGATGTTGTTCTCATCAGCGAGCCGCTGCATCTCACCCACCGATGCCAACAAGAACGTGTTCGCCGAGCTGGCTGACAGGTAGGCGATCTTCCACGGGTCGGGCGCGGCGGTGGGCTCAGGCGTCGCCTCGGGTGCGGGTTCGGGGGCATCGGTGGCCTGCGGCGCCGCGGTGGGCTCGGGCGCGGCCGTAGCCTGTGACACGGCCTCTGTTGGCGCGGGTGCCGTGTCGGAGTCGTCGTCGTTGCCGCACGCAGCGGTAATTAGCGACAGTGCGATCAGCGCACCAAAAAGTCGGGTTGCGCATTTTGCGGTTAGCGCCTGCATCAGGTCCCCCCTCAATCTGGGCGTAGTAGCTCAAGAAAGCACCGTAAAGAGCCGCCTCAACGCCGCTCAATGGGCAAATCGCTGAGATATTGCCGCTAGACAGTGCAGTTCATGCACGGAACCGTTCAGGGCTGAGCTTGGGGGCCAGGGAGGCGAGAGCGGCGTGCTCGGAAGGGCCAGATGAGCTGGCGCTGATTAGCGAGGCGGTCAGCAGGGCCACCGCCGGGGATGTCTGGATGCCCGTGCCTCCTTGGCCTGCACACCAGAAGAAGCCTTCGATGTCCCGGTCGAAACCAACGACCGGGTCGCGGTCCGGCGAGAATGTGCGCAGGCCGGCCCAAGCGGAGCGTATGGAGCGGACGTCGAGCAGGGTCGCCCGGTTGACCGCCTCTATGCCGGCGGCGACATCGAGCTCTCGGGGTTTCGCGTCACAGGGCTCGTCGGGGTGTTCGTCGGCTGGGGAGCCAAGGAACTGGCCCGCTCCCTCGGGCTTGAAATAGAAGCTCTCGTCGGCGCCGATCACCAGCGGCCAGTGCTCGCTGGGGTGCTGGCTGGTGAACGTGAAGATTGTGCGCCGGTAAGGGATTAGGCCCAGCGGGGCTGCTCCAGCCATCTCCGCTATCTCGTCGGCCCATGCCCCGGCGGCGTTCACCACAATGCCGGCTCGGATGGCGGGGCCGTCGGTGTCCAGCTGCCAGCCGGTGCCGTGGCGGGCCATGCGCCGCACACCGCGGTGGCGCATCACCGTTGCGCCCGCACTGCGGGCGGCGCGCACGTACGCCTGGTGCAGCTCGGCCACGTCTATGTCGTACCCGCCATGTTCGACGACGCCCCCATGAACCCACGACGGGTCCAGGACCGGGCAGAGGTCCCGGGCGCTTTCGCCGTCGAGCGTATCGAAGGCGACGCCGATCGACTGGTTGGCTGCGGCAATGGCGTCGAGCTGCTCTCGCCCGGCATCGGGAGAGACCCATAGCACCGTCCGGGGAGACATGAGCTGGTGATCGGCCCAGCCATTTGCATTGACTTCGAGGAATGGCTGGGATTCGGCGCTCAGCTCCCGGTTGACCGGCCCGCTGTAGGACGACAGGAATTGAGCGGCCGAGCGGCCGGTGCTGTGCGCAGCCAGCGAGCCCTCGCGCTCGACCACCGCCACTTCATGGCCCTCTTCGGCCAGAGCCCAGGCCGCCGACGCTCCGGCGATGCCCCCACCGACAACAGCAATCTCAAAGTGCTCGACTGTGGTCATTGCTGTCGAGTTTGTGCATGCGGACAACGAGTTGGAGGGCGAGGCGCTGTTCCGGGTCGAAGAGGTTTACCTCAAGTGTGCTGGCAACCCGGTCGATTCTGTTCATAACCGTGTTGCGGTGGACACCCAGCAGCGCGGCCGCGTTGGTGGCTGACGACTGGCAGTCCAAATACACCTCCAATGTGCGCAAGAGCGTGCCGTCGGCGTCGATGGCGCGGAGAGGCTCCAAGAAGGCGGAGGCCACCCGGCTGAAATCGGCTGATCCGTACCAGCCCAGCATTATCCGCTGGATTCCGAGCTCGTCGATATGGCGGACCACCGCGCCGCGGGCCGCTGCGCCCGCCCCGGCGAGGGCCGCGGCTTGCCGGGATTCTGCGAGGCTTGAGCGAAGGCCCGGAAGCCCCTGTGCCGGGCGCCCCACTCCCGCGTGCGCGGCGATGGTCTCAGGGCTGGCGATGAGCTCGTCGAGCGCGGCTCGCAATTGGCGCGCCATCTTCGGATAGCTCGTCACATCGGGCTCCTCAGGCAGGCAGACCCAGCCCGACCAGCCGTCTGTCCTTTCGATCAGCGGCCCTTCCAGGCCGGCCGAGTGCAACAGGTCGGAGAAAGCGTCGGTGTTGACCAATACCCAGGCGGCGTCCACGTGCCCAGATAGCTGCACATGGAAGGCGCTGACCCAGCCGGCGGCCGACCAGCCGAACGTGGCCATCTGCGCCAGGATCGTCTCGTCCGGGAGTTCCCCGCCGCCGACCACTTCGTTCAGAAGGGCCAGCCGGTGCCTGGCGTCGCGCTCGCCCGCCAGGCGATCACGTACCAGATGGGCGCCCACCGCCCAGGAAGCCACGCCCAGCAGGTCGAGTCCGGATCCCGATACGGCCTCGTCGCCGTCAAAGAGAATGCACACCAGCCAGAAGCGGGCCGGCTCTCCGGGCACGACGATCACCGGGCACACCATTCCGGGCTCGCCTCCGGCACCCGCTTGAGGGTGGATCACCGAGTGCTCGCCCAACACGTCGGGGTTCACCGCGTTTTCTGGGCCCGACACTGCTGCCCCGCTGGCTTCGACCAGCGAGCAAGGCCGGCCCAAGACCCGGCCAACGAGCGCCAAAGTGTCATCCACAGTGGACACCCGGGCCATGCCCCGAAGCAGATCTTTCATCATTGCCGCCTGATGCAGTGCGGGCTGTAGCAGCAGCTCTCGGGCTGCGGCGGCCATCGCCAATAGATCAGGAGCCTGCGATTCAACCAGCACGGTTTCGAACCGCTCGGCGAGGCGCCGGGTGGCCAGACCTGCCGGGGAGGGGGCGTTGACGACAACGAGACCCGCTCCCCCGCCGTCGCGTACTGCTCTCAACACGATGTCAAGGGCGTAGGAATTGGGTCGGAGCGCGCTGCCGTCCAAGATGACCATCTGGTCTGCCGACACCGGGATCGTCTCATCGCACCGGTCGGTGACCGAGACGTCGGACACTGCCCGGTTGACGCCTTGGCCACCGGCCACCACCTTGGTTTCGCCGAGCACGCCGGACGCGAGCAGTTGCCTCATGGTCAGGGATTTGGATGGGGCGGACACCGCCTCGATCATCTCACTGATTCGACAGCCCCGGCTGGCAGAGCCCGCGCCAGGAAGTCGATCCAGTTCTCCCCCGCCACCAGACGGGCCGTCTCGGCACCGAGCCTTGCTTCCAAGAGCCCAGTGAACGCCTTGAGGTCTGACGGGTCGCGCATGTTGTCGATAAGCGGCAGGTTCTCCGTATCCACTAGGCCGCCTCCCAGGATCGGGTCGATGATGCGCAACAGATCCTCCATGAAGTCGCAGCCCAGCCCTACCGACCCGGCTCCGGCGACTCCAACCGCGTGATCGATGTGCGTCACGAAGTCGCCGAGGCTGGGCTGTTCTGCGGCCAAAAACGCACCAAAAGAGTTGATCCCAACCACCCCGCCTGATTCTGCGATGGCGCGCAGCTGGGAGTCGGTGAGGTTGCGCGGGTGGGAGTGCAGGGCATGGCACGAAGAGTGGGTCGCCACGAACGGGCGGGAGGCGATCCGGCAGACGTGGTCGACTCCCGGGTCGGACAGATGGCTGACATCGACAACCATTCCGAGCCGTTCCATCTCGGCGACAGCGTCGACTCCCAGTGCAGTCAAGCCCCCGCCGGTGGCTGTTTCTCCCACGCCGTCGGCCATCATCGTGCGTCGGTTCCAGGTCAACGACATGCACCTCACCCCCAAGCGCCACAGAGTCTCCAAAACGCCGAGGCTGTGGCCAATGGGCTCTGAGCCCTCCACGGCCAGGACCAACGCGATCTTCTTGGCTGCCAACGCGTCGGCCAGCTGTCGCGACGTCTCAACTACCGCCACATCGGCGGAGTGGACCGAGGCGATGCGCCGGGCTTCTTCGAGCATTAGCAGGGCTCGCCGCAAAGCGCTCTCGCCTAGGTGCTGGTCTTCGGTGAACACCGGCAGGAACTGAAGGGCGACGCCGCCGGCGCGCAGCCGGGGAAGCCAGAAATCGCCAAAGGGATCATCCATGCCCCGCTCTCGCTGGTACAGCACCGCGCACAAAAGATCGTTGTGGGCGTCGGCTACCCGCATCTGCCCGGCTACCTCTACCGGCCTGCCGCTCTCGATGCCGCCCGAGCCCAGGGGTGCACCTACTCAGCCAGCGGGCCGACCGCTTTGACCATGACCCGGCAACCGCCTCCGGGCACATAGGTCATCGGGATCTCGGCCACGCTGGTGATCCGCACTCCCGCTTCCTCGGCACCGGCCCGAACGGCTGCGTCCTTGGCCTCTTCGCGGGCGCTCTCCAGACATGCCTCCCGGCTCGACGCGTCGTAGCTGTACACCTTGTCGACGGAGCCCGCTGCTTCGGCAATGGCCGCCCCAAAGGCGTTGGCCACCGAGTGGTGAGGGGGCCAGAGCACCTCGCTCACACCGGCAATCTGCTCAGGCACCAAATGGGCGCCGCCGCCCACGGCCATCAGCGGAAGGGGCGTGCTCGAGGCCTTCATTCTCTCGCAGAGCACCGCGATCCGCTCGTCTACCCAGTCGATGGCAGCAGCAATGGTGGCCGGTTCGACGCCCTCGGTCAGAGACCGCTCCCCGAACCCCTCCATACGCCCCGCCGCCAGCGAGATGTCCGAGAGAGTCAGGGTGTCGCCGCCCATGCAGATGGCATCGGTGATTACGTCATACCCCACCGAGTCCGGGCCCACTTTGATTTCCCCGTTCCCGTCCTGCGCCGGGTTGTGGACGACTGTGCCGCCACCGAGCCCCATCGAGATCAGGTCAGGCATCCTGAAGTTGGTGCGGACGCCGCCGACCTCGACTGCGGCAGTGGAGACGCGGGGAAACCCGTTGACCAGGATCCCCACATCGGTGGAGGTGCCGCCGACGTCGATAACCAGTGCGTCGGCGAGCCCGGCCAACGCGCACGCGCCCCGCATGGAATTGGTGGGGCCCGAGCCCACTGTGAGAACTGGGTACCGGTCGGCCTCATCGACCGTCATCAGGGTGCCGTCGTTTTGCGTCAGATAGCTGTCAACATCGAGACCAGCCTCCGCCATGGTGTTCCGGAACCCGTCTACCACCCGTTTGGCGACCGTCAATAGCGAGGCATTGAGGATCGTTGCGTTCTCGCGCTCCAACAGGCCCAGCGATCCCACTGTGTGGCTGAGCGAGACCGCCATGGCAGTTCCGCACTCTTCGGCCAGCAGCTCGGCGGCTCGCAGTTCGTGTTCTGTGGCGGCGGGGCTGAACGCGCACGACACCGCTATCGCGGCCACGCTTCCTGCGCACTGACCCCCGAAGCGCCGTACTGCGTCCTCATCAAGAGGGGCAATGGGCGAACCGTCGTACTCGAAACCACCCTCGACGATCTTGCTGGGGCCAATCACGATCCGGCGCAGATCTTCAGGCCAAGCCGCGCTAGGACGCACCCCCAGTGAAGAAGGCGCCGCCAGCCGCAGCACCCCCACTTTGTCGAGATCTCGTCGGCGGATGATGGCGTTGGCCGGATGGGTTGTGCCCAGCATCGCCTTGCCCAAGGCCTCAGGAGTGTCCACCTGGTCCATGACGGTGTCCACGGCAGCCTTGATGCCGCCAATCGGGTCAGGAGTAGTGGCGGCTTTGGCCTCCGCGATGACCGTGCCGCCCGGTCCGACCACCACCGCGTCGGTGTTGGTGCCGCCCACGTCCACGCCGATCCGCAGGTTCTTCATCGCCGACCTTTCCATCCGTCCACATAGTCGATGTCATAACCAAAGGCGCGGGGGCCCACCAGGTCGAACATGCCGTCGCGGTGCCACTCCGGGGCGCAGGGCATGGCCAGAACGTCTAGTCGCTGGCCGAAAGCCAACCCCTCCGTGGTGATCGGATCGGCCGACTCGTGGTCGAGCAGACACAGCAGATCAGGCACGGTCACCACCGCCTCGCCGTCTTCGAATGCGATCAGGTTCTCGTTCTGGATCTCCACCCGCAGCGTGCGAGTCGAGTCGTCGAGATGCTCGAGCACCACCGTGCCCCGAGCGAAACCCTCGGTGGTGCGCCGGTCGATGTCGATCACCTTCCCGCTGAACACCAAAGCAGCCTCGGTGTAGGACAACAGCTCATCCCATGCCCCCGGCGCGCCTCGCTGCACTTGGGACAGGCGCCTTCCTACCTCGGTGCAATAGGTCATCGAGCCGTGGATGCCGCCCCGGCGGACATCGGCCACCGTCATGGGATAGCAGCTGATGGCGTTGGCCAGCCCTAGTTGCACCACCGCGGCGCGGGCCAAGGACTCAGCGATCTGGTTGGTGTTGGCCTCGAATACGCACATGTTGCCCTTCTCATCGGCGATCGACATGGGCGCAGCCTTCAATCCATGCAACGTGAAGACCGTCATCTCGATCTGCGGGAACGCTCGACGCATACCGTCGGCATCAACGATTGGGACTCCCATCTCCACCGCAGTGGCAATCGGGACCAAGGTGTTCACCCCACCTACTTCGATCGGCATCAAAGCCACCGGGTCTGAGCCCAGGTAGGCGGCAAGAGCCCCGATGCCTGATCGGAACTCAGTACCCGCCGGGATCTTTTCCAGAATCACTGTGGGTGCCCCGATGATGGCCGTGGTCATGATGAGGCCTTCGACCGGCAGCTCGTCAACGGTCACCACCTGGGCTGGCCCGTAGTCCTCAATGGCCTGCTTAACCAGGAGCTTGCCCACATAGGGGTCACCTCCGCCGCCGGTGCCCAACAGCGTCGCTCCCATCGCCAGGTCATCAATGTCGTCGATCGTGAGTTCTCTCAATGTGCACCTAGCTTCTTAGGCCAGAAGAGGTTTCGGGCGCGGGAGAATATACGAAGCCCGGTTACCAAGATCGATGGGCACCTAGCTGCAAACAAATGAGGGAAGTAAGCAGTCTGCCCTGATGCCCAAACCTCGAGACAATGGTGAAGTCGGCCCCCGCCCCTCCGTACTTCTCGGGAAACACCAGTCCGAACAAGCCCAGATCGCCCATCGCCGTGACCGTCTCAGAGGGGAAAACACGGTCTCGGTCCCACCGAGCAGCGTGAGGGGCGATCTCACGATCGGCGAAGTCGCGCACCACGTCGCGAAACGCCTCTTGCTCATCCGTGAATAACCAGGTCATAAGTGCTGTGTTCGGGAAACATTTCCCAGCCCGAGCCCCACGACAAGAATCTCCCGCGTCCGGTTTCTTGGATTTTGCTGGTGATGGAAGTCGTGAACTCGGTTCACGAACCTACCTACCTTCGGGCATTGTCCGTATGGGCGACTTGACCTGAAAGGAGCACTTCATTGTCCTCCGCGCCCAACCCCGCGTCGCCTCGAAACCGGTACCTTCAGCCGATGGGCTAGCAACGGTATGTCTACATCTAGTTGACGAAATTACGTCTAACCCACTTCGATCCAGAGCCGGCAGTGGTCGCTGCTGCCCCACTGTTCGGGAGAGTTCATGGCCTGCACGGTGACTTCCTCGTGGAAGCCGCGCGACGCAAAGGCGTAGTCGAGTTGGATATCTGCAACTGAAACCTGACAGATCCGACAGGATCCGGTGCGCGGAACCATCAGGATGCCCGACGCCCCACTTTGTGCCGGTTGACGAGTGCGGCATTACCCAGCGCGCGTTCATGGAAACGACGATGAACGGCTCAGCGCCCTGAGGGATGACCCGAGCAGCAGCAATTGTGCTCACGTCGCTGACCAGAATCTCGTCTGACGCTGGCTTCTTCATCGGGCTGACCGGCTTGAACCACTCAACCTCCACCCGGTCAGACAGCTTCACCACCCTCGGCCATCGGTCATATAGATCGTCTGGGAGATCTGCGTTGTCGGTTTCAACCTGGCTGGCGACATCCTACCTGCTTCCTGAAGCAGAGCGACATCTGCATCCATTGCCACCAGTTCGCGCCACGGCTCATGACGCTTGGCGATGTTCCAGCAGACAATCTTCGTCGCCAATCCAACCCCCGAAGTATGAAACCGCCAAGGGGGTAGTTCGCCAGTTGCGTTCCTTGGACTAGGTGGCTGGCGCTCTGGTGCTCAGCGGCGCCTGCGCACCCCTTGAACTAGGCGAGATGTCCGTTCCCACCGTGAGCGATGGTGCCTGGTTGGGACTCGGAGGGTCAGGGAGTCGGAGAACTGATAGAACACGGCGCCGACGAGGGTGAGGATGATGACGTAGGTGGCGGCCAGCGCGCCGAGATCGCTCTCACGGGTGATGCCGAGCTCGGCGATGACGATCGAGAACTCTCCGTGGGCGATGAGGGCGGCCCCGGTGCGAACCCGGCCGGGTTTGCCGATACTGGCCCGGCCCGCTGCGATCCAGCCGGTGGCGAACTTGGTGGCGATGGTGACGGCGGCAATGACGACCGCGGCCACGGCGACATCGGGGACGAGGTCGAGGTCCACTTGCAGGCCGAAGAACACGAAGAAGACCGCAGCGAAGAGGTTGCGCAGCGGCAACAGCAGCCCGCGGGCATGCGAGACAATGTCGCCCGACAATGCGACGCCCACCACGAACGCGCCCACCGCCGTCGACAGGTTGAGGCGTCCGGCGATGCCGGCGAAAAGCAGTGTTCCGCCGAGCAGGGTCAGCAAGAGCGCCTCGCTTGATTGGCTCAATGCCATGGCACTCAGCCGGTCGCCGAAAAAGTAGGCGGCCGCGAGCACCGCAATGACCACCAGCAATGACACGACGACGGTGACTGTGGTACTGAGCAGCGAGCCGCCGAAGAGCACGCCCGACACGATGGGCAAATAGAGCACCATGGCGAGGTCCTCGATGACGAGCACGCTAAGGATCACCGACGTCTCGTGGTTGCCGATGCGGTCGAGGTCGGCGACGAGCTTCGCCACGATGCCCGACGACGAAATGTAGGTCACGCCGCCGAGCAGAACGGCAACGATCGGGTCGAATCCGAGCAGCAGTCCAGCTACAAATCCGGGCGGGAAATTCAGGGCGATGTCGACGATCCCGGCCAGCGTTGACCGCCGCACGTTGTCGATCAGCTCGTGGGCTGAGAACTCGAGTCCCAGCATCAGCAGCATCAAGATGACGCCGATTTCGGCCCCCACCTCGATGAACTCCTCCGACGCCGGCAACTCGACGAGGCCGCCATCACCGAGGGCCAGTCCAACCAGCAGATACAGCGGAAGTGCAGGCAGGCCGACCCTTCGAGCCAGTCGGGCGACGATGGCCAAGACCAGCACCACCGCCCCGAGCTCGATCACAAACAGATCGCCGCCCGTGTGCATGGGCTAGCCCGATTCGTTCAGCAGCTTGGTGGCCGCCTTCACCGCGGCCGGAACGCCGACCACCACTGCTGTGCCGCCGGGTTCGAGGCGGTCGGCACCGCCCGGGATGGGGATCGAACCTGAGTCGGTGACGAGCGCGACAACGCCCGCACCGGTTCTCGCCCTCAGCTCGGCCTCGGCGAGAGTCAGCCCGGCCAGAGACGACTTCGGGTCGATAGTGATCCACGAAATCACAAGGTCCTCCAGGCGATGCACAGCGTCGTCGAGGTGCTCCAGCACCGGGTTGCCACCCAGCAGCTCCCCGAGGGTGTGCCCCTCGTCCTCGGTCAACACAACGCTCTCGCACGCCCGGTCAACGTCCCGCTCGTCATAGACCACCAGATCGCGCCGCCCGGTCTGATGAACCACCACGCCGACACAGCGGCCCGCGTTCGTCTCCAGTTCGAAGCGCACCCCCACACCGGGCAAATCAGTCTCAGTCGCCTTCCCCACCGATCTCTCCTCCCAGCCGTGGACAACCCCGCAGCAACAGCAATCTTGGCAGAACAGCGCCACCAAAGTGGCCGATCAGCTCATGGTGGCCATCATCGCCTCGCTGTCACACCTTCGCAGTAGAGTGCCCTCCACTATCGGCCAGTAGCGGCCCCACCCAACCTAGTGTCAACTTTTGTTGACATCAATCCGATGGACCGTTACCTTGAATTAGCCGCTATCGCACCAAGCGCCCGCAAACACGGCATCAGAGTGTGGAACTGATGAGCAGTCGAGAAGAACGATGGGCCGAGAAGCTGGCAGCCTTTGAGAAATGGGCGGAGGAGGTCGATCCCGCTGATCTGGAGATCATTGACTCCTCATCGCTGAAACTGGTGGGAAAGCTCGCCGACCAACGCGACGAAACCGCGAAAGAACTGGCACAAGCAGTTGCCTCCGCACGAAAGGACGGCTGGTCTTGGGCGATGATCGGCTTCATGCTCGGCGTCACCCGCCAGGCAGCCCAGCAGAGGTACGGCGCTCACGTCGCTGAACTGGCCCAATCGCAATAGACCACCAGTTCTACGGCCAAAGCCGATGGCAATACCAACGGCTCCTGAGGCGTCAGCCGTTGCGGTTGGCCAATATCTCGACGCCGTCACCGCTCAATTCGGGTAGTGCGATAGGCCGGTTTGAAATCGCTGTGGGCGCCGATACGGACAAGGCCATGATGGTGAGGTGCGTTCTTTCGAGGAGTTAGTGGCCGCGGTAGATGCCGCGTTCATCGAGACAGGACGCGGGCTGGACGGTTGGCCGGATCCCCACCCTGATCGCAGGCCCCTAGAAGACGAATATTCACGGGTTACGAACCCGCAACGATGGAAGATCTTGGCCGCCCGGGCCGAGGCCTGGTTCGCTGCCATGACCGCAGCAGGCATTGCCGAGACAGAAGAAGCCGCAGTGGCTTGGCGGGAGCAGCCGAGGATCCCTGTGGCCTACACCTTCCGAGCGGTGCCTCTGGCTCCAAACGCAATCCCGCTCGTAATCGCTTGGAACCGCATCGAAGACGTTGAATGGCCTGCTCTCGTGCTAGGCGCCGGCGACCCCACCGAAGTTGTAGCCATTATCCCCGACTGCGCGTGCGACGCCTGCGACTCCGGGTCCCAAGACGCCCTTGACGAACTCGACGAATACGTTCTCGGCGTAGTGACCGGCTCATATCGCAAACTCCGGCGAGGCAGGCGGGAGATCACCGTCTATTCGAAGGACCATATGAGCTGGTCGGGTTTCGAGAGGCGACGAGTGAGCCTCTGGAGATTGCTACCAGGCCGGTTTGTAGGGGTCCCGACCGCCGCCACCCCGGAAATGATCGCCACCGGCTACTACACCACCAAGCCAAGCAACTTCCAGAAGAAGCCAAAATGGCTCCACGCCCTTGTCAAAGCCATTGTCGATAAGTTGGTCAACAATGGCAGCAGCCCAAAGAAGCTCCGCCGCAAGAGGAGCCGCCGCAGGAAGGTTGCCAAGAAGGTGGAACGGGTCTTGGCGCGCCCGAGAAAATGGCACCAGCTCCAAGGCTCACCCTGGATAGGCAGCGACAACCAGGAGCATGGAGGCGAAGTGATTGAGGGCATTGCCGAACTACCTGATCCCATCGAGGGCCCGAGCTTGACCGAAGTGCTCGCAGAGGTGAGAGACGAAGAGCGCTACTAGATGCCACAGCTACCCTGAGCGCCGTGCGACCGATACTCGCCGTACTACTGGCCATCGCTGTCGGCTGAGCCAGCGGTGCCGACACCGCCCAGTGGCTCGACCCCACACCATCCCCGACCCCGGCGCTCACCAACCTCGCCACACCGACCCTCGCCCCAACAGCGCCCCCTACGCCGACTGCCACCGAAACGGCCATCTACGTGACGGCATCGGGTCTGGAGTGCTACACCGAATTATCCGCCGTCTGTCGGATGCCCGACATGTCATCGAGGAGATCAGTGCAGATGAGGCCTGCGAACTCGGCGCTAAGGCAGCCGAGGTGGTCGTAGCCAGCGCCAGGTGGTCGCGGTTGGTCGGCGACCGAATCGACACCTCAGAAGCTTCGAGAGTCTTGGGAATCTCCCGACAGGCCCTGTCGAAACGACAGGCCTCTGGGTCTTTGCTGGGCCTCCCCGGACACAACACCACCTGGTATCCGACGTGGCAGCTCGACATTGAAAACGAATCGATCCGACCCGAAGTCCGCGACATTGTAGGAGCGTTCCGAGATGCCCTAGGCGAAGGAGCCGACCCGTTCCTGATCGCCTCATGGGCTTCCACAACCCAGCACGAAGATCTCAACGGCTCGTCTCCCCCTGAGTGGCTCGCCGACGGCAAGGACATAGAACAACTCCGTCAAGCTGCCCAGCGAGCGGCGGAACGTTCTGCCCAATGACCGATTGGTCCTACTACGACAATCCCGCGCCAACAGTAACATTGTCTCTTTCTTGCACAATATATTGATCATTAGAGTTATACTGTCGTCATGGATCATGAAAGACGCATCAAGGAGATCACATCGGAGGTTGATCTCGGCAAGGCGGTCAGGGAGCTGCGCCGTTCTAGGCGAATGACGCAGCAAGAACTGGCTGGGTGTGCGGGTGTGTCCCGTGGTTGTGTAAGCGGATTGGAGCGGGCCGCTCATGGGACCTCCATTTCCGGCTTGCTGTCGGTTCTGGGTGTGCTCGGATACGAACTGGACCTGCACCCCCGGCCCGGCGAATCGGACCTCGACGAGTACGTGGCGTCGTTCTCGGGGCCATGAGCGACGAGTTGGCCGTGCTGCTGGCTGGCGAGTTGGCCGGGCACGTCCGCGCCGGCCAGGAGCAGTCCTGCTGGTTTTCCTACAACGCCGGCTACACCAGCGGCCGTGATCAGATCCCCCTTTCTTTGACTGTGCCGGTGGCCGCTGGCAGGTACGACATCTTCGACTGGATGGACGGGCTCTTGCCCACCTCCACGGAGGTCCGCGGAGAGTGGGCTCAGCGATACGGGGCGGCCTCTATCAACCCGATGGATATGCTCTCGACTCCTATCGGATGGGATTGCGCTGGGGCGGTGCAGTTCTGTGTACCGGAACGGCTCAGCGAGCTGAGGTCCAGGTCGGCCCAGAGAGTGGAAATGAATGAGGCTGAGTTGGCCCGACATCTTGAATCCGTCCGCCGCGGCAGGATCAGCGCTGCGCCATCTCATTGGTGGGCACCGTTCAGCCTGACCGGCGCGCAGGCGAAGACCGTTTTGTGCCGCAATGCCGATAAGTGGGCGAAACCCGAAAACGGTGAGCCCTCGACTCACATCCTCAAGGTCGCACTGCCTGACTACCCCGACAATGACCTTGTCGAGCATGTCTGCATGAGCGCCCTACGCCATGCTGGCGTTGCAGCAGCGCGAACCGAGATTGTCCATGCTGGCGCTGAAAGGGCGATCGCCGTTGAACGCTTCGACAGGCGAGAGGTCGGCGGGAAGCTGGTGCGGGTCCACCAAGAAGATGTTTGCCAAGCCCTCGGCTTTCCTTCGCATCTCAAGTACCAGCGTGACAACGGTCCGAGCCCCTCCGATGTGGCGTCAATCCTCGGAACCTCTCGGACTAGCTCTGCCAGTGCTTCTAGATTCTTCGACGCCTTGGTCTGCAACTGGCTGCTGGCCGCTCCCGATGCCCATGCCAAGAACTACAGCCTGCTGTTCGACGGGCCAGGCACCGTGCTTGCCCCGCTCTACGACGTGTGCTCAATGGCCCCCTACGCACCCAGTGGCCAAGAAGTCGGCAACATGAGGCTTGCCATGAAAATCGGACCGGCGTGGACAGTTGGAGAAGCCGGCACCCGACAGGCCTGGCGGGAGTGCGCCAAAGATGTCGGGTTGGATCCCCGCCAAGCATTAGACAGAGCAGAAGAGCTGGCAGAAGCGCTGCCATCGGCGCTTGCAAATGTGCTCAACGAAGTGCCGGATCAAATCACCGCCAGCCCGAGAGTTGACATGCTGGGCGAGCTGGCCTCGCCACTCACCAGCAACTGGGGTCGCTTCTCATCGAGCACCGCCGCTGACTTGCCGGGGCCATCTGTTCCCACCTCGATAAGTCAGAAGAGGACTAGGTGCCCACACATCGGACGACGAACGCGCCGACGGTGCATACGCCCCTACAGGCATCCAGGCCCACACCGATACCGCTAGGGCTGGGGACCCTCGGAGCGCCGGTCACCACGCGATGAACACAGACAGTTACTTCACGGCCAGGCGAATCGATGAAGCTAGTGTCCAGGCATTCTAAGAGGAAGGGTTGAGGCGAGGTGACTGAGGAAATGGCAGAACTAGATCAAGACCGGATGATTGTCCTGTCTCTCAAGCCAAGGTTCGCTGAAGCCATCCTTGCCGGCAAAAAGACGGTTGAGTTGCGCCGCACGACGCCCAAAATCGAGGTTCCGACACGGGCGCTCTTGTACGCGAGCACACCGGCGCGAGCTCTGCTCGGCTCATGCATCATCACCAGTGTCACCTCGGCCCCCTCTCAGACTTGTGGCGCGAGTACGGCTCAAGAGCCGATCTGCCCTATCACGAGTTCAAGCAGTACTTCGAGGGTGTGGAGGTGGGCACGGCGTTGACGCTGGACGGGCAGCGACCTCTGTCTAGGAGTGTGCCTCTCCAAGACCTGCGGGCAAAGCCAAGGGGCTTCCGACCTCCGCAGAGCTTCGCCTACGTCGACACCAAGACCGGCGATCGACTTTTGAGGATGGCCGCCTAGCCACGGGACGCGGGAGATCAAGCTCCCGTGGACAAACAGCAGTTACGTAGGCCTGCTTGCACCCCGGGGGGGCAAGCAGCGTTCCGCCTCAACTACGCCTCCACTTCTATCCACAATCGGCAGTGGTCGCTGCTGCCCCATTCCTCGGGAGAATTCATGGCTCTGACGGTAACTTGCTCGTGGAATCCACGGGAGGCGAACACATAGTCGAGCTGCTTGTAGGCGGTTTCCGGGGACTTGCCTACATCGCAGAAGGTGGGCACGTTCAGGGTATCTGGCGGCAACCCTTTGGGTGTCGGGTTCGCCTGCACCCCTGCTGGGTGTTGGGGGCCTACGAACTCCAGTCCAAGCGCATCCATCCGGTCGTAGACGGTTCGTTCCCGTGCCGGCAGCGCCAGGTGGTTGTCGTCGGTGGCCCCGTAGATCATGTTGAGGTCGCCAGCGGTCAAGATGCGGTGCGTATTGGGGTCAATGTCGCCGATGAAGGCCGACAGGTCTGAAATGATCCGGTGAGCCGAGGCGTCTGAATAGCCGACTTTCCAACTGGAGTTGGTCGACGAGTGGGGCCGGAGCCAGCGTGCGTACATCGACACCGCGATGAACGGTTGTCCGTCTTGGGGAACGACGCGGGCAGCGGCGATTGTGCCGATGCCGCTGACGGCGATCTCGTCTGCTTCTGGCTCGCCGATTGCACTGACCTGCTTGAACCACTCGACCTCCACCCGATCTGACAGCTTCACCACCAGCGGCCAGCGGTCATAAAGGCGATCCCAGCGACCCGAGTACCAATCCGAGTTCCAAACATGCGAATCCCAATGCTCCCTGATGCCCGCATCAATCCTGGCGGCAGCATGTTCTGGGATTGGACCAGCCTCCTGCAATAGGGCCACATCAGCGTCCATCGACAGCAATTCGTCCCACGGTGCCGGGCGTCTAGCGATGTTCCAACAGACAACCCTCGTCGTCACACCAACCTCCAAACCCCAGAAAGGCCCACGGAAATCACAGTCGGCAGTCCCCTAGAGCGCCGGACGGGATTTGAACCCGTGAATCATGGCTTTGCAGGCCACTCCCTTAGTCCGCTCGGGCACCGGCGCAGGTGTGGCCGCCGGAGCGGCCAGCGCTGACAGTGTATGGGATCGGGCTGAGCATTCCACATGGCGTTTAGGGTGTCGGCCATGAGCGATGGCGGCGTCCGGTCTCCTTTGGAGTTGCTGGATGTGATGGGGATTGTGGAGGCGGAGACCAGTGAGGGGCTGCGCCATCTGGAGGTGTACTGCCCGGACGGACTGTTGACGCTGCTTTGGCATGGGCCTCGGGATGCGACGGATGTGGTGGTGACCCTGGGCGGGGCCATTGGGGGGCTGCTGGGGCCAGCTCGGGCGCTGTATCTGCGGCTGGGCGAGAACTTGGCCGACGAGGGAATTGCGGTGATGCGGGTGCACTACCGACGGCCGGGGATCATCGAGCGCTGCTTGCTGGATGCGGCTGCGGCGGCTGATTTGGCGGCACGGGAGCAGGGGCGGCGGTTCATCTTCATGGGGCACTCCTTTGGGGGTGCGGTGGCGGTGCAGGCTGGCGTCGCCCTGGGGGAGCACACTGCGGGGGTAGTGGGTTTGGCCACCCAGTCGGCGGGTTGTGAGAACGCGGCGGCGCTGGGGGGTACTCCCCTGCTGTTGCTCCATGGAGGGCAGGATCAGATCCTGCCGGTGCAGGCCAGCGAGGCGGTGCGGGCGCTGGCGGGGGGCGGCGAGCTCGTGGTGTATCCCGAGGCCGACCATGGGCTGGCCTCGGTGGCCGATGAGATCGCCGCTACGCTCGCCGAGTGGATTCCGGCCCGGTTCGCCGAGCATGCCGACAGACAAGAGAGTTGATTCGTGGGAGCAGCTGAAGACGCCTTGATCGGGCCGGAGGATGACAATTTCCACCCGCCGTCGAACCACCCGTGGGAGACCGAGACGTGCTGGTACGCCTTCTGTGTGCCCGAGCGCAACCTGATGGGCTACCTCTACACCTGGATCCGGCCCAACCTGGGCATCGCCGGGGGCGGCACACTGGTGTGGGACGACACCGCCTATCTGCCGTGGGAGGTGCCGTTCTTCGACTACAACCACAGCATCCCGCTGCCCGAAGGCCTCGACCTTCGTGATGCCACCCTGCCCACCGGGATGCGGGTGAAGGTGATCGAGCCGCTCACCAGCTACGAGCTGGGCTACCGCTACCCCTATGGCGACATGTTCGAGGCCGAGCTTCGCTTCGACGCCCTCACCCCGCCCCATGTGTTCACCCGGGGCGAGCCCCCGTTCACCATCGCCAGCCACATCGACCAGCCCGGGCGGGTCACCGGGCGCATTCGCCTCCACGGGGAAGACATCGACGTGGACTGCTGCGCCATGCGGGACCGCTCATGGGGGCCCCGCTCCGACCTCCAGGGCTTCCGCATCGGATACGCCTTTGCCACCACGTCTTCCCAGAGCGCCTTTCTGTGCTACTCGCTGCCCAAACCCGACAGCGACCCCATCAACGCCGGCTACTACCTGCGCGACGGCGTGCGGGCCGACATAGTGAGCGGCGAGCGCCGGGTGGAGCGAGACCTCCAGCACGGCTACGCCACGGCCTTCGAGATCGAGGCGGTCGACGAGATGGGCCGGGAGCTGCGGGCCACCGGCACGCCGGTGAGCCGCATCATCTTCAACCCCTACCCCAAGATGCTCACCTGGGTGAGCACCACCGCCTGGGACTTCGACGGCGGCACCGGCTGGGGCGAGGATCAGGACTGCTGGCGCCCCGACCAGTGGTCCGCCTACCGCCGCAGTCTTCGCCAATAGACCGGCGCCAGTAGGGTCTGCGCCATGTTCACCTGCCGATTCGAGCTGCGAGTCCCCCCGTTCGCCGACGTCACCCACACCCAGCTGCACCGCGAGTACCTGGACATGGTGTCGTGGTGCGACGACAACGGCATCGCCACCGTCATCGTCTCCGAGCACCACGGGGCTGACGACGGATTCATGGCCTCGCCGCTGGTGCTGGCCAGCGCGGCTTTGGCCCGCACCGACAACATCATGGTGGCGATCTCGGCGCTGTTGCTGCCGTTCCACGACCCCATCCGCATCGCCGAGGACATCGCGGCCATCGACCTGATGGCGCCAGGCCGGCTGTCGGTGACCATGGGGGTGGCCTACCGGGAGTTCGAGTTCGACATGTTCGGCAAAGACCGCACCCGGCGGGGCCGCGACACCGAGGAGGCCATCAAGCTGATTCTGCGGTGCTGGTCCGGCGAGCCGTTCGAGCACGAGGGCCGCACCATCTGGGTCACCCCCAAGCCGGTCACCAAGCCCCACCCGGTGTTGATGGTGGGCGGGTCGGTTAAGGCATCGGCTCTGCGGGCGGCCCGACTGGGGCTGCCCTTCTCCCCGTCCACCCCCGACCAGTCGCTGGCCGACATCTACTACGAAGAAGCGGCCCGACTGGGCTACGAGACCCCCTTCGCCATCGTGCCCGACGGCCCTTCGATGGTGATGGTCACCGAGGATCCCGAGCGCACTTGGGCGGCGATCGAGCGCCACGCCCTGTACGACGCTGGGTTGTACAACAGCTGGCAGTACGACGACCACCACAACCTCACCGCAGTCGACGCCGACGACGTGGCCGGGCTGGCGGCCAGTGGCCAGTGGGATGTGCTCACCCCCGAGCAGTGCGCCCAACTCGTTCGGGACAAGGGCAGCGCCATGCTGCACCCGCTGGTGGGTGGCATCGACCCGGCCATCGGCTGGGAAAGCCTAGAGCTGACCAAGAACCGGGTCATGCCGCTTCTGGCTGCCGATGGCTGAGTCCGGTGAGAGGCTGCTGAGCCAGGAGGAGCTGGCGAGACTTAGCCAGCCGCCCCGGGCTGAACTGGTCAAAGCTCTGGATGAGGGCTCTACGGCCGCGGTTGAGGTGTTTCGGCGCATCGACCGGGCCTACCGGAACTTCATCGACGGATTCGGCTCGTGGATCGCCCAAACCCAGCGCTTTGTGGCCGACCGCTACGGGGCGGACGGCTTGGCAATGATTGGCTCATCCGACGACGCCTATCGTTCGGCGCTTCTGCACAAGCTGACCGACGAGGACGTCACCGGCCGCCACCACCCCGACCGGGCCGATCGCATCGCGGGTCTTATCGAATCAGGCGACCAAGAGACCGCACTGGCCGCCTTCGACGCCTTAGTTGCCAGCTACCGGCGGATCCACGATGTGGAGCGCGACCGAGTGGCGTCGGTGCTGTCGCAGGTGTACCGGGCCTGGGGGCCCGACGTGCTGGAGGAGAGCATCCGCTTTGCTGGGGAGCAGACGCTGCTGGGATGGATGCCCCACGATGTGGCCCGGCCGGCTGAGGTACGAGTACGGCAGTGGGCCGGCATGCAGAAGGGCAACTTCGCCGACATCACAGTGGAAGAGACCGACGACGCCTTCGTGATCACCGTCCATCTGTGCGGCACCTGCGGCCGCCAGGTGTCCGACGGCTGCTACGGCGACACGCTGGATTTGGCCGTGGTGGCCGAAGACCACCCCATCACCTTCGGCAAGGGTCCGGCGCCCATCTACCGCACTCACGTGTCGGTGATGCACTTTTGGGTGCCGATGGAGCGCACGGGGGTGCCGTGGCCGGTGATCCAGTGCCCGGCGGGAATGGACCCTGGACCCTGCCGGATCACGCTGTACAAAGACCCGTCGGCCACGCCGCCGGAGGCCTACGAGTTCGCGACGCGCTGACCAGCGCAAACGTATCGAGACAATCACCAACCGGGAGCGGATGACCGGGCTCGAACCGGCGACCTACACCTTGGCAAGGTGTCGCTCTCCCAACTGAGCTACATCCGCGGGACGGCCCAGCATAGCAAGCCGCCGTTGGGATGCTCACAGCAATAGATCAGCTGCCAGCCGCCTCCAGCAGGGCTGCGGCACGCGGTCCCAACTCCAAGTCCTGGGCGACGCGGCGAGCGGCGGGGCTCATTTTGGCCAGGGTCTTGGCCAGCACTTTGGTCATGTGGTCGTCGCCCAGCTTGTCGGCCAACTCATCGAACTGGGTCTGGAGGAACACTAGACACAGGGCGTCCTCGTGGGTCTGCACTCGGGGGTCGGTGCCCAGACCCTTCTTGGTCACGATGGCCGACACGTCGGCGGCAAAGTCGGCGTCGTAGCCAGCCGCGATGACGATGTCGACCACCTCGGCGGCATGGCGCTTGCCCTGTGCGGCCCGCCACCGCAAGTAGCCGGCCCTCCCCTCGGGATAGTCGGTGCGGGGAAGCACCCAGCGCCGCAGGTGATGGGCCCTGGCCGCCACCTGCTGGGCATCGTCGGCATCGGGATCGAGGCGCTGTACCCACTCGGTCATCATCTCGGCGTGGGCCTGCTCCTTGGGCCGGACCGCGCCGCCCACCACGATGGTGTGGGGATCATCAGCGTTGGCTGCATCGACAGCCGCCAACGCGGCGCTCAGCCGGTCGCTCGGGATTGTGGCGTCAGAGACCATGCTCTTCGGTCAGGAATCGGCAGGCGGGCGCAGGTCCACCCGAAGAACCAGGAAGCCGTCCTCGACGGCACCGGTGGCGTCGCCGATGATGGCGAAGTCCTGGAAGTCTTCCTGAGCCCGTCGGATGAACAGGGTTCGTTCTTCGCCACCAACCGGCGGCAGCGTGCGATTCCTCACTGCTTCAGCCCGCTCCCGGAACCGAGTGATCATCGCCTCTACGTCCAGTTCGTCGGCCATCACCCGAGCGTATCGTCTGCCTCGGGGCTGTCCGACGAGTCTCTATGACCCCGCCGCGGACTGTCGCCGGCGCGTACCCAGTAGACGAAGGTGCCCAACAGGGCGATCACCGCCACCGCGATCAGCAGGGCCATCACCAGCCGGATTTCGTCGTCGGAATCGGATGGCGACGGAATCGACCCGGTGTCGGGCAGTTCGGCCTGGGCGATCGGTTCAGATGTAGTCGTGGCTCCGGCTGTCGAGCCCAGCGCGACCATTCCCCCCAGAGTGAACAGGAACAGCGCCCCAACCAGCAGCCACTTCGCACGCACGGTACCCAGTCTCGCGCGGCATCTCGGCTCAGCGAGATCGTTCATTTCTGGTGTTGGGGACAGGAATAGGTGGTGCGCCCGCCGATGGTCTGCCGATCCAAGAATCCCCCGTCGCGGGGGCATGAGCCGCCCCGGACCCTGGCATGGTGGAGATCACCGGTGTGCGACCCTCCCCGCTCGGCCAGCTCGGCCACCGTGAACCTGATGCTCTCAGCCAGCCGCTTCATTTCGGACTCGCCCAGCGATCCCGCCTCCCGGGCCGGATCGAGCCCTGTCCGCCACAGGATCTCGTCCACCAGCAGATTGCCCAAACCGGCCACCCGGTGCTGGTCGAGCAGTCGGGCCTTCAGCGCGGTGCGGCTCCCCTCCAGGGCGGCAGCCAGCTGCTCGGTGGCGAGATTGAATGCATCGGGGCCGAGGCGGGTGTCATCGGGATTGAGCTCTACGCCGCCCAATCGCCGGGGATCGACAATGACCAAGGTGCCCTGGTCGTGGAAGCCCAGTTCGAATCGGCGCCACTCGGGAAGAACCCGGGCGCTGGAGTACTCCAGCTTCTCGATCACCGCGTGGTCGTCCACCACCAGCCTCCCGGTCATTCCGAACCGCAGGCCCAGCACAGAGCGGGCCGAACCATCGGAATCGCCGAAGTCCATCATCAGGAGCTTGCCCGTGCGGCGTACCGCCACAACCGTTTGGCCCTCCAACGCCAAGCTCAGCGCGGCGGCATCCGCGCCTCCTTTGATGAACCAGTCGTCGGGAGCGTGCACTGTGGCAACCGTGCGGCCCACCGTGTTGGCGGCAGCCCGTCGGTAGTACTCGACCTCGATGATCTCAGGCAGCGAACCCGGCCCTTCGTGGCTTCAGACCGACTCGGCGGTGGCCTTGTCGGCCGCGTGCAGCAAATCGGCCACCACATCGTCGCTGTGCTCCAATCCCACCGACACCCGGATGGTGCCGGGTCCGATGCCGGCGGCCTCAAACTCCTCAGGCGTCAGCCCGGCGTGGGTGGTGGACGCCGAGTGGGTGACCAGCGTCTCGGGACCGCCCAGCGACGTGGCGATCTGGGCCAGCCTCACCGCTTCCACGAACCGCTCCCCCGCCTCGTGGCCCCCGGCGAGGTCGAAGGCCAAAAGCCCGCCGAACATCCGCATCTGGCACCGGGCCAGATCGTGCTGGGGGTGGGAGGCCAAGCCGGGATAGCGCACCGACTCCACTCCGGGGTGGCCCGACAGCGCCTCGGCCAGCTGCTGGGCGGTTGCGCTCTGGCGCTCCAGGCGAACCCCCAGGGTGCGCAGGCCCCGCAAGCCGTTCATGGCGTCGAACGGAGCGGCGTTGGCCCCCTGCAAGATGGCGAACCCCCACAGCGAGGCGATCAACTCGGCGCTGCCCGACACCACTCCCAGGGTGGCGTCGTTGTGGCCGCCGAGGCCTTTGGTGGCCGAGTGCACGCTCAGGTCCACACCGTAGTCCAGCGGTCGAGTGATGCTCGGCGGGGCGAAGGTGGCGTCTACCGCGGTGAACGGGCCTTGGATGGCGCCCAGCTCTGCCAAATCCACCAAGTCCAAGCGGGGATTGGCCGGGGTCTCGGCGAACACCAGCATGGTCTGGCCCGGTCGCACCGCGGCTTGGAAGGCTCCCGGTTCGGTGCCGTCCACAAAGGTGACCTCGATCCCGAAGCGGGGGCACACCGCCTGGAGCAAAAACTGGGTGCCGGAGTAGAGCTGGCGCTGGGCCACGATATGGTCGCCCGACGAGCACAGGCCCAATATCACGCAGCTCACTGCCCCCATGCCCGATGCGAAGGCCCGGGAGGCCTCCGCCCCCTCAAGCTCGGCCATGGCCTCCTCGAAGGCGGCCACGGTGGGATTGCCGTTGCGGGTGTAGTAATGGCTCTCGGTTGAATCCAGCGCCATGCGCCGGCCCTCATCAAGCGACGGAATGCGGAACGTGGTAGTGGGATAGAGCGACGGGGCCAACTCGGCCCCGCCAGAGCGCCGACCGGCCAGTACGGCCAGGGTGTCGGGGTGGGAGAACCCCGCAGGATCGGGTGCAGCCACTGCTCTCTGGCTGCTGGCAGCCTCGTCCCAGCCAGCCTCAGCTGACACCGCTGCCCACCTTCTCCAAGAAGTCCTTGATGGCCTGCCCCACCGCCTCCACTTCGAGCAGGAACCCGTCGTGGCCATGCGGGCTGTCCACCACGGTGTACACGCATCGGCCGCCGGAGGCCACCACGGTGTCGTGGAGCTCCACCTGCTGGTGGGGCGGGTACAGCGTGTCGCTGGTGATGCTCAGCGACAGCACCGGCGAGGTAATCCGTGACACCGCGGCAGCGATGCCGCCCCGGTCTCGGCCGATGTCGTGCAAGTCCATCACCCGGTTGAGCACCAGGTAGGTGTTGGCGTCGAACCGCTTGACCAGCTTCTCCCCGTGGTAGTCGAGATACGACTCCACCTGGAACCGGTCCCACAGGCCGTACACCGAGTGGATGTCGAACAGCTCCCGGCCGAAACGGTCTTCGAACACCTCGTCGGACCGGTACGTGATCTGGGCCAGCGACCGGGCGATGGCCAGCCCGGCATGGGGGCCTTGTCCGGGCGGGTTGTCGTAGTAGTCGCCCCCCTGCCAGTTGGGGTCTAGCGCCAGGGCGGTGCGCCCCACCGCCGACCAGCCGATCTGCTGGGCGCTGGCCGCCATGCACCCGGCCAGCGAGCACACCGAGCTCACCCGCTCGGGGAACATCACCCCCCACTCCAGGGCCTGCATGGCCCCCATGGACCCGCCCACCACGGTCAGCCACCGCCGAACGCCCAGATGGTCGGCCAACCGGCGCTGGGTGCGCACGATGTCGCGCACCGTCACCGTGGGGAACGACGAGCCGTAGGGCTCGCCCGTATCGGGGTCGGGCGAAGCCGGTCCGGTGGTGCCCTGACAGCCGCCCAGCACGTTGGCACACACCACGTACAGCTCATCGGTGTCCAAGACCTTGCCGGGGCCGACCATCTCTCCCCACCAGCCGGGGGTGGGGTGGCCGTGGCCCGCTTCGCCGGCCACATGGGAGTCGCCGGTGAGGGCGTGGCAGATCAGCACCGCGTTGGAGCCGTCGGGGGCCAACTGCCCCCACGTCTCGTAGGCCAGGGTCACTTCTCGCAGCGCTCCGCCGCCCTCCAGTTCGAAGGAGTGGGGGCGGTCGAGGGTGAAGAACTGCCGATTGCCGGGGGGGTCGCCGGGCCGCCACGCGCCGGTCACCGGCAAATCGGCGCTGTAGCCCCGAGGGTGGACCGGCGGGCGCTGGTCATCGACCGGCGCGGTGGGAGGTCCCTGCTCGCGATTGCGGTTCTTACCTGTTCGCATGGTCCTCCCTTCGTCTGTCTAGGGGAGGGCCACCGCTGGCACAGCGGCATGGCACGGACACTTGGTTGCCTCTGTCCGAGCCAGAGGCCACATCCCCCGCCGAAGCGGGCGAGCACCTTGGGTGTCCCTCCCAGGTTGCTGGACCCTCCGTCCGAGCACACTGACTCGGGCGGCGAGCCGCTCTTGATGTACCCCACAAGGGTAGTGGGGCTCGGTTCTCAGGCTCAACCTTTTTCGGTTCGAGGCCTCAGACGGGCTCGACCACCGGATCCCACCGGTCGAGCGCATCGAGCCTGTCGTCGTTGGAGAACATCTCCACGATGGGCACGTCCAGCGACAGGCGGCGCTGGAGCCGCTTGACCTCCAACTCCTCGTTCCATAGCGACAACGTGACGGCCATCCCCGACTCTCCGGCCCGGGCGGTGCGCCCCGAGCGGTGCAGATAGGTCTTGTGGTCGGGCGGCGGGTCGTAGTGGATCACCACATCCACATCGTCGATGTGGAGCCCACGGGCGGCCACGTCGGTGGCCACCAGCGCCTGGATCTCGCCGGACATGAACCGGGCCAGCGAGTGCTCCCGGGCCTTCTGGCGGAGGTCGCCGTGGATGGGCTCAGCCCGCACGTTCTCGGCTTTGAGCTTGCGGCTGAGGCGATCGCACCCATGACGGGTGGCGGAGAACACCAGCGTGCGCTTGGAGGCCCGGATGATGGCCGCGGCCACCTTGACCTTGTCCATCTGGTGGACGGCCACAAACCGATGCTGCATCTCGTCCACCGTCACCTGTCGGGACTGGACCTCGTGGCGAACCGGCTTGTTCTGGTAGCGACGGACCAGGGCATCCACCACCCCATCGAGGGTGGCGGAGAACAGCATGGTCTGGTGGCGGGCCTCCACATGGCGCAGAATCCACTCCACCTGGGGCAAGAACCCCATGTCGGCCATGCGATCAGCCTCGTCCACCACCACGATCTCCAGCTTGGCCACCGACACTGCCTTGCGGTCGATCAGGTCGATGAGCCGTCCGGGAGTGGCCACGATGATGTCCAGGCCGGAGTTGATCTTCTTGATCTGGGCCTCGATGGGGGCCCCGCCGTAGACCGGGGCCAGATCGAGGTTGCGGCACCGGGCCAGCGGACGCAGCTCCTTGGCCACCTGCACGGCCAGCTCCCGGGTAGGAACCAGGATCAGGCCGCGCACCCAGTGGGAGTCGGCCCGGGACAGGTTCTCCACCAGGGGCAGGCCAAAGGCCAGGGTCTTGCCCGAGCCGGTTTTGGCCTTGCCGCACACGTCCAAGCCGGCGAGCGCGTCGGGGATGGTGAGAGCTTGTATGGGAAACGGGGTCTCAATGCCCCGTTCTTTGAGCGAGGCCACCAGGTCTGAGGCCACGCCCAAAACGCGGAATTCTTCTGTCATCTATGAGTGGGGCGGCGGAAGGAAGCGGAATGATCGCCAGCCCGCTCCGTAAGGATACCGGCTTCAGGTCTCCAACGGGATGTTTTCCGGCTCTTCGGGCACCGACTCATCAGACTCGGGCTCTTCGGGTACCGACTCATCAGACTCGACGTCGTCACCGTCGCCTCGACCCCAGAGCAGATAGGCCACCGAGCCGATGATCAGGGCCAGCATCACCCAGATGTTCACCCGCAATCCGGCCAGCTCGCTGGCGAAGTCCACCCTGATGAACTCGATCCACAACCGCCCTAGGGAATAGCCCAGCACGTACAGCCCGAACAGGCGGCCCGGCTTCAGCGTGAAGCGCTTGCCCACCCACAGCAAGGCCCCGACCAGCGCCAGGTTCCAGATGCACTCGTACAAGAAGGTGGGGTGGAAGGTGTCGTCGTTGAGGTATGGGCGCCGGCGGTGTTCGGGATCGATCTCCAGCGCCCACGGCAGGTCGGTGGGCCGCCCGTACAGCTCCTGGTTGAACCAGTTGCCCCATCGACCAATGGCTTGGCCCAGGGGGAGAGCGGGGGCCGCCGAGTCGGCAATGTCGGACAGTGGGATTCCCTTCTGGCGGGCGTACACCCACATCAAGGCCGCGGCCGCGGCCACCGCGCCGGGAATGCCCAAGCCCCCCTCCCAAATCTGCCAGGCCTCGCCCCAATTCCCCTGGTAGGTCTTCCAATCGGTGACCACGTGGTAGATCCTCGACCCGATCAGACCGGCGATCACCGCCCACACGGTGGTCGAACTGGCCAGCTCCGGGGAATGGCCCCGCTGGGTGAACCGCCTGTGGAACAGCCAGGCCGCAGCCAAGACGCCGAGGGCGATCATCAGGCCGTAGGCCCGCAGTTCCAAAGAGCCGATATCCAGGCTGCTTGAGCCCGGACTGGGAATCGCTGCTGGCATCACCCATCCACTCTGCCACACGGCGATCCCGTTCACTTGTCCCAGACCTCGGGCGATCTGATTAGATTCTCCCCATGATCGACAGCGCGCGACAGATAGAAAATCTGATGTACACCTACGCCGAGCGGATCGATGCCGGCAACCTGGAGGGGGTGGCCGACCTGTTCGCCGACGGGCGCATCCGCGCTGCCCCCGACACGCCGTTCGAGCAGACGGTTGTCGGACGCGACGCAGTGCTGGTCATGTACCAGAATTCAACCCGCATCTACCCATGCGGCACCCCTCGCACCAAGCATGTGACCACCAACGCCATCATCGAGACCGATGACGACGCCGGTACAGGGTCGGCTCGCTCCTATTACACCGTCTTCCAGCAGCTCGACGACTTCCCACTCCAACCCATCATCACCGGCCGCTACCACGACACCTTCCACCACATCGGTGGGGAGTGGTGCTTTGACACCCGAATCATGCTGGTAGACCAGATGGGCGACCTGAGCCGCCACCTGCTGTTCGAGTTAGACCAGTAGCCCTTGACCTCCGCGACCATCCTCACACCCGCCAACCTGTTCGGCCTCGACGGCAAGACCGCCCTGGTTACCGGGGGTGGCCGAGGGATCGGGGCCATGATTGCCGAAGGCCTGTTGGGCGCGGGCGCCCGGGTGATCATCTCCTCCCGTCGACAAGACCAGCTCGATGAGGCGGTTGAGGAGCTGTCGGACATCGGCCCCGTGGAGGCCATCGCCGCCGATCTGTCCACCGAGCAGGGGTGCGAGGGCTTGGCCGAGGCGGTGGCCGAGCGCACCGATCGGCTGGACATCCTCATCAACAACGCCGGGGCCACCTGGGGGGCGCCGATGCGGGAGTTCCCCGACTCGGCTTGGGACAAGGTGATGAACCTCAACGTGAAGGGGGTATTCCAACTCACCGTGGCCCTGCTCCCCCTTCTGGAGGCGGGGGCCGCTCCCGAAGACCCTGCTCGGGTGATCAATCTGGGCTCGATTCAGGGGCTCCAGGCCCCCGACATCGAGAACTACTCGTACTCGGCCAGCAAGGCCGCGGTCCACCACATGACCCGGGTGCTGGCCAAGAAGCTGGGGCCCAGCCACATCACAGTCAACGCCATCGCCCCAGGGGCGTTCTACACCAAGATGATGGCCCAAACCCTGGACAATTTCGGCGATGAGATCGCGGCAGCCACCGCCTTGGGACGGCTGGGTCAGCCTGAGGACATGGCCGGAGCGGCGATTTTCCTCTCGGGGCGGGGCGGGGCGTATCTCACCGGCGCGGTCATCCCGGTGGACGGCGGCTACGCCACCACCCTCTAGGCAGAGTGATTGCCCATGTCTCCCGTGTTCATCGAGGTCCGGGCCAACGAGTACACCGGCCGAGAAGCCAACCCCAACGTCCCCTGGTCGATTGGCGAGCTGATCGCCGACGCGGTGGCCTGTGCCGAGGCCGGGGCGTCGGTCTACCACTTCCACGGCCGGGATGCGGCCACCGGGGCGCCGGTGTGGGACGCCGACACGCTGGGGTCGGTGATCTCCGGCGTACGCGACGCCTGCGACGTGATCCTGATGCCCACGCTCGGCGCCTCCACCGTTCCCGACCCCCATGCCCGGCTGGCCCCCGTGCTGGAGCTGGCTGCCGATCCGGCCACCCGGCCCGAACTGGCCCCCATCGACCTGGGCAGCTTCAATATCGACCCCTACGACCCGGCCACCGGCGCATTCGGCAATCCCGACATCGTGTACGTGACCCCGCTGCGGGCGCTGCGGGAGATGGTGGCCGATGTGGCAGAGGCCGGGATGAGGCCGATGGGCGCGCTGTGGACGGTGGGATCGGCCCGGCTGCTGTCGGCCTTCTTGGACACCGGGGACATGGCCGCACCGGCCTACGGGGAGGTGACCTTGTCGGACTCGTGGCTGTCGGGGCATCCGGCCACGGTGGACGGGCTGGACGCCATGACCCGGTTCTTGCCCCACGACGGCCGGGTGGTGTGGGGGTGCCTGGCCTACGGCGCCGACCTGCGGCCCTTGGCGGCGGAGGTGATCGGCCGAGGCGGGCACCTCATCGCCGGACTGGGCGACTACCCCTACTTGGAGTTGGGCACCCCTTCGAACGCCGACATCGTGGCCGCGCTGGCCGGCTGCATCGCTGACGCGGGGGCCGAGTTGGCCACCGTGCCGCAGACTCGGGCGATGCTGGGCCTAGAACCAGCTTCCTAGGCCGGGATCCGGTCAGGCCGCGTCCGGCACCCGGACCAGCAGCACGCCTTCGGGGGCATCGAGGCCGATGGCCGACTCGATTACCGCACCGGCGGCCTGCTGGGAGGAGAACGCGAGTCGCCACTGCCCCGGCGGCAGTCGGAAATCAGTGGGGACATCACCCACGTTGAGGGCGCACACGGTGTCGCCCCGCCGGAAGCCGATCACCGGCGCCGAGCGATCGGTCAGCCACTCCAGTTCGCCAGCGTGGAGGTCGCCGAGCTCACGGCGCAGTGCGAGAAGCTCCTGGTACTTGTAGAGCACCGAGCTGGGATCGTCGCGCTGGGCTGAGACGGTGTCGGCATCGTCTCTGTCGACGGGAAGCCACGGCTCGGGCCCATCGGTGAACCCGCCCGTCGGCCCCGGCGACCACGGCATCGGAGTGCGGCATCCATCGCGGCCGTCGGCGGGGTTCTGATTCCGGACGGCCACCGGGTCTTGGCGCTGGTCGAGAGGCACGTCCACCTCTTCGAGGCCCAGCTCATCGCCCTGGTAGAGGAATGGCAGGCCGGGCAGGGCGAACAGCAGCACGCAGTAGGCCAGCGACCGCGACTGGCCCAGATCACCTCCGCCCAACCGGGTGGGCGCCCTGGGATCGTCGTGGCTGCTGATGGCCCAGGACAAGTCTCGGGGGGCGGCGTCCAGCGCATCTCGGAACGTGGACCACATGGCGGACGGATCCCAGGGCGTGTGCATGGGGGCGAAGTAGAAGGCCCGGTGCAGCCCGTCTTGGTTGGCCACATACCGGCTCACTTGATTGGGATTGTTATCCCTCAGGTAGACCTCCCCCAGAAGCAGGGCGTCATATCGCTCCGCGATGGCCCTCCAGCGGCGGTAGATGGCGGTGTTGCCCGCCTGATCGAGGTCGTAGCGATGGTCGTAGCAGCCGAACGCCTGGCGAGGGCTCATGTCCGGGGTGACCGGGAACCGCTGCGGGTTGTCCGGCATGAGCATGTTCTTGACCAGGCCATGGGCCACGTCCACCCGAAAGCCGTCCGCGTCGCGGTCCAGCCAGAATGTGAGCACATCGTCGAACTCCCGCACCAGGTTGGGGTTGGCCCAGTTCAAGTCGGGCTGCTCGGGAAGGAACAGGTGCAAATAGTACTGCTCGGAGGCCTCGTCGAAAGTCCAGGCCGGCCCCCCGAAGTGCGATATCCAGTTGTTGGGGGGCCCGCCGCCCAGCGCGGGGGCCCGCCAGTGGTAGTAGCCCCGCTTGGGGTCATCAGGATCGGACTTCGAAGCCTGGAACCAGGGGTGCTGGTCGGAGGAGTGATTGGGAACCAGGTCGATGAGCACCCGCAGTCCCAGCCGATGGGCCTCGGCGATGCAGGCGTCGAAGTCTTCTAGCGTGCCGAACAGGGGGTCGACGCCGGTGTAGTCGGCCACGTCGTAGCCGAAATCGCACATGGGCGACGGGTAGAAGGGGGTGATCCACACGATGCCCACCCCCAGCCAGGACAGATAGTCCAGCTTCTCGGTGAGGCCGGGGAAGTCGCCCACCCCGTCGCCGTTGCCATCGGCGAACGAGCGGATATACACCTCGTAGCCCACTTCACGGTCCCACCAGCGCAGGTTGTTCTGAGCCATGACCGGAGATGCCTCTTTAACCGCAGCTCTTGCTCAGTTGAAGGCGATGACGCTGCGCACCACGTCGCCGGCCTTCATGGCTTCGAAGCCGTCGTTCACGTCATCGAGTCCAATGGTGGCCGACACCATCTCGTCGAGCATGAGGCGGCCATCGAGATAGAGGTCGACGAGGCGGGGCATGTCCACCCGGAACACGTTCGACCCCATGAGCGACCCCTGGAGCCGCTTGTCGGACATGAACAGCTCCTGGCCCTCGATCTCCACCTTGGTTCCGGGGGGAATCATGCCCATCACCGTGGCCGTTCCGCCCCGTCGGATCATCCCGAACGCCTGCTGCGCGGTGAGCGCCAAGCCAATGGCCTCAAAGGAGTAGTCAACCCCGCCGCCGGTCAACTCCAATACCTGCTCTACCGGGTCGCCGTCGGCAGGGTTGACCGCGTGGGTGGCTCCCAGGCGCAGGGCGGTGTCCAGCTTCCGGGGCTCGAGGTCCACTGCGATGATCTTGGTGGCGCCGGAGATGCGGGCGGCTTGGATCGACGACATGCCAACTCCGCCGCAGCCGATCACCGCCACCGAGGCACCGGGTTCCACCCCTGCGGTGCGGAACACCGCGCCGGTGCCGGTAGTGACCCCGCAGCCGATGAGCGCGGCCCGGTCCAGCGGCATGTCGGCGCGAACCTTCACCACCGCGTTCTCGTGGACCAGCATCTGCTCGGCGAACGACGAGAGGTTGGCGAATTGGAACACCTCCTGGCCATCACGGCTGAGCCGGGCGGGCTCGTTCTCGGAGCGGACACAATCAACCCGGCTCTGGACGCACAGGTAGGGCTGGCCGCTCAGGCACACGTCGCAGCGACCGCAGAACACCGACAGGCAGCAGATGACGTGGTCGCCGGGCTGCACTTCGCGCACATCGGGGCCCACTGCCTCCACCACTCCGGCGGCCTCATGGCCGAGCACGATGGGGCGGGGCACCACCCAGCCCTCGGTCTCCATGAAGTGCAAGTCGCTATGGCACAGCCCCGACGCCGCAGTCTGAATCAGCACCTCGCTGCCGATCGGGGCCGCGACCTTTACTTCGTCCACCACCAAGTCTTCGTGCCCGTCCAGAAACAGCGCTGCTCTCATGAGTTCCTCCCTGCACTTGTGACTGATTGCCAACCCTAGAACCCATCAGCATCTTCCGCTTCATCAGCACCTTAACCATCGGACTTATGAGCTCAATCAACGTAAACATCTAGTATATTCTCTATAATTTGACTTTGAACCCATTATATAGTAGATATAATTAGATTAACACTGAGAGAATACTACGTATACCGCTACCTATATCACTTATTCGCGAAATGGACGAGATGATCGCCGCAGGAGAGGGGGGCTTGGACAGCAGGGCTGATCTAGCCAGAGAGGCCATCGAAGCAATGGTAATGGAACTCCGATACGGACTGGCCGAACCTGAAGCCCAGCCCCATCAAGACCCGATTCTCACAGACCCACGTCCAAGAGACACTGCTGATGTCTCCTTTACTTCGCTAGAGGCACCGCTGGAGCTCAGCTACTTTGTCGAACCCCTACCTCCGTATGAGAAACCACCTCGTGGATTCCACAATCGCGACTACCCCTCTCTATGGGCTGCCGCTCAGCTTTGCCGCCTGCTCAATAGCGAATCGATGGCGTTCGATGCAATGGCCGACGCTCTGGTTGAGAAGGCATGGGCATTCGCCGAACGGCTTGTTCTCCTAGACAATCTCATCCCTGGAAAACCGTCGGCACTGTTCCCCACCAACCCTCGAAAGAGGCAGTCGGCGGAAAGCAAATTCATGATGTTCGCTGTTGGAACGCTTACTTCTGGCACGAGCGGCGAACCCCGGCCGAAAGGCGTGCTCTTCGCTTGGAAGGTGCTGGGCATGGAGATGACCCAAAGCGGCCCCAAAATAGGTTTGACCCACATCGGACGAGACCTGCTCGACTCGATGGCAGGCCTAACGGTCGCCCAACCACATCCTCCCGAATACACGCATCGCTTTCTCGCCCACTTGGCCCAACACTCTCCCGGTGATTGGGAAGGCTTCAAGCTCATGATGCAATCGGTCAGCCCAGGAATCGGCCGAGAGAAGCTGATTGATGCATTCAACCTCCGCTGGTCCGAGTGGAATCGAAACGTCGCTTCCACCAATGCTGCCGGTTACATAGCGAGAGGACGTGAATGGGGACTCGTCGAGATGGGTCAGGTCGATAGGCGCTACGTACTCACCGAATTAGGCCAACAAGTGCTTTCAGAACAAGAGGCCTCTTATGACTGATCGCACCGCACGGGCAGCTGCCGACAACAACGTACAAGATGTAATCAGCGCCATTGACAACTACACCTGTGGACCGATCCGAGCCTTGGCTCAGGACCCGCCACAGAACTCGTTAGACGCCCGGAGGGATGGGCTGGCAGTCCATGTCGCATACCAAGTGTTGCTTCGCCGTGCTGAGAACAGAGACCAGCTGAGGATCATGACCATTACCGACCGGGGCACCACCGGGTTGAACGGTCCCATCCTCACTGCCGACGACTTAGCAGCGCGGGAGCATGACCAAGGGCAGCTCGTTATCCAACCTGGTGAGAACTGGGCCGCCTGGGAGGCGATGCGATACACCAAATCCGGGGAAGACAGCCTCGGCAGCCGCGGTCAAGGCAAGTATGCCTATCTTTACCACTCGCTACACCACCCGCCGGGGGCATCGCCCGATCTGCCCAAGCACGCCGGGCGAGTCGTCATCCTCTACGACACGCTGCTTCCCAACGGCGAATACCGACTTGGCATCCGGTACCACAACCCCTCATCCAAGGTCATCGAGCCTCCGTTCGTCGACGACGACGCCCGTCAGGTCATCTCAACTGCCTACAAGGACGAGCACTTCTCCATCCCGCTCCAACTGGAACCGCTTTCTGAGCCTGGTACAAGGGTCATCATCCCCTATCTGCCCCATGAAACCACTGACGCGGTTGAGAACGGTGAGCTGGCCCATTGGCTGCAAGCAGAGTGGTGGCGCCCTATCCAGAGAGGGGAGTTGGAAATCACAGTCACCGGCGAAGACGGTTTGACTCGCTCAATCGGGGTTCCGGACTTCTGGCAAGACCAAACGTGGACTACCGATGACTCGCGCTACTACGCCCGAGAGCAGGTCGAATTGCCGAGCCACAGCCAGGACGACCCTCGCATTGTCAAGCGCGTGGTTCTGTTCCATGACAGTGACCTGGCCAGTGAAGACCTCGAGGGGCCAGCTCAATCCCACGGCGTACAGCTGCTTCGTGGTGGCCAGTGGATCGTCACGCTGGAGATGAGCGAGTTCTCGGACTGGATACCGAAGGAGCACCGAGAGGGCTTCCGGGGCTTCGCGGAGTTCGACCGCCTTCTTGACCGCGAGCTACGCAAAATCGAGAACCCAGCCCACGACGGCTACAACCGAAGGAGGTGGCTGTACCAAGAGATCGCCCAGACAATCCGCGATTTGGTGAAAGAGTTTGCCTCGGAGCGCGGATGGTACGACTCTGAAGACACTGCCCCTGATCCAGAATTCGATGCTCTAGTACAAGAATTCTCCCGACTCTTTGTAGCGCCTGAGTCCGGGAAGCATACGCCCGCACCAGCAAAGTGGCGCTGCAAAGTCGAAGCCGACTACCCCGACCCCGAGGTGGCCCGCGCCAACTGGGGGGATTCCATCCGGGTTGACGCCACGTGTTTTCGCTGCCCGTCCGCCAATGGCGAGTCCATATCTTTCGAAGCAGAGCTCATTCGGCCCGATGGTTCAACTGCGAGCATATTCAAGATCCGTCGCCAGAACATGCGGGGTCGTTCAGAAGAAGAATCTGCTGCCGGGGTCAACTTCGGGGAGCTAGAAATCCTCCACCCGGGGCACCCGGAATCTCCTTTCACGGAACCAGGGCGGTACTCAATCAGAGTTAGTTGCAATAACCGAGGAGAGCTCGCCGCCACGGGAAAGTGCTCGTTTTTCGTGGCCTGCGACCCACCCCAAGCCCCAGCCAACCCTGTGACCATGCAGTTACGAGCCTTCAACCCCGAAGACGGAGGCAGCATCGTCCCTCAGGGCGGAGAGCTTCATTGGGAGGCAACCGTAAGAAACCGGGGGCAGACTCCAGTGGAGGGGACATTGGCTATCGTCTTGGACGAGCACCTCCTCGCTGAAGAGACAGCCAAACTGGACTTGATAGCGATCGGGGACCAGCCGCAGATTCTGGTGTTCGAAGGTGCGTCTCGGGTTGACCAACATGCACCAAACGAGGGAGCCCTCCCTCTCAACTGGGACAGCCCCCCACATGCTGATGATTTGGGAACCGGTTTGCCCGACGAGAGGGTTCTGCCTTTGACCGACGGAAGATACACACTGCAAGCCTCGTTAGAACAAGAAGGCGAGACGCTGGCAATGGCACGGGCATCTATCTGGGTGGGCACACCGTCTGAAGAGGAAGAGGCTGGAGATCTCCCCTTTGTCGTCACGCAAGTAGACGATGTGCTAGCCCCTCGCTGGCGGTTGGAGCCTCCGAGAAGGCTCGACGACCCGCATAAGCTGCTTTGGTCTGCCGCCAATCCGACTTATCAGGCGATCAGCACTATGCATCGTCTCCCAAGGAGGTCGTCACGACCACCACAGGAGGAGTACCTCGGTGAGATCGTTGCCGAAGCCCTCGTCGACTGGGCGGTGCAGGAACTGAAGCGCTCTGGGGATGAGGGCCGGATTCGCCTGGTATCGGCTAGAGTTCAAGCATTGGACCCCAAGCTGGGGGAACAGTTCGAGAGCCGGATTGAGCGATTGATGGCGAAAGAAGCTGAGAACGACCCTCTAGGGTACGGACAGGCCCAAAGAGACATGGCTGCTTTGATGTTGGAGGCTGCTCGTCTCGCAAGGGGATAGTGAGGGCAGTATGCCCGGGATATTGCGGTACCTGTCGTCAGAGGGCGATGTCCTAGCCCAGGTATTCACCCGCGGCCGACATTCTGGCCTGCCCCATCACTTCGTAGAAGCCGACCGTCTCGACCTCAGGGTCGATTCCGTTTTGGACGAAGCCGCCAAGCAAAGCACTTCAACTTCTCATCCCAGCATTCCTTCGGCATTCACCAAGGCATGGGTCATAGGTAAGACGTTCCGTGATTCTGGGCTCTTGGAGGACGAAGCCCTCATCGGCGAGGACCCCGATTTCATCTGGGAGATCCTGGCCAACAAGGCGGCTATGGCCACTCGCAACAATGGAAGCTCGGAAACCCGCTGGCGTGATCTCCGTCCACGCCTGGAGCCAGCCAAATTGTCGCCGGTCCAGTCGCAGAAAACACGAAAAACGGATCACTGGGCGAGGTGTGCCTGGCTGGCAGAGCAGAGCCATGCCGATGCCGCTGAGACATTTGGCGGCTCAATGGGCAACGTTTGCACCTTGTACGACCGACCACCCCTGCGGCCTCTTGTTCTCCGCCACGCCCTCCACCACTGGCTGGCTCAGATGCCAATCGAAAATGCAGAGCAAGTTACAAGGACCCGATCATTCACCCAGTTGGTGAGACAGCTCGGCCACCGTTGGCCGGGAAGAGGACAGCGCTCCGCAATCCAACCGGCCCACTTTCAGCTTGAAGACCTGATTGTAGAAATCGACCGGTGCGTCGATATGTCAGCAGTGATGGCTGCAGGCGCACGACCACCGGCAGCTGTGAGCTAGCAAGAAACCTCAAGCAGGAACTGCTCACTCAGGAGCAGCCGGAGGTGGAGCCGCAGTCGGGGCAGGCGTGGCAGCTTCCGGCCCGCACCATGAGGACGCCGCAATCGGCGCAGAACGGGGCATGGGAGTCCAGGGGGAACTGGCGAGTGAAGGGAGACGGGGGGTCGGGTTCCACGACGTCGCCGGGAATGGTGACCGGCACCTGCTCCTCCACCCCGGGCAGGGTGGGCTGGAGGCGCTCGTGGGTGGTGTAGATCCCCAGTTCGAGCCGCTCCTCGGGGTCGAGGTACTCCACCGCCAGCCGGCGGAACAGATAGTCGATGAGGCTGGTGGCGATGCGGATGTCGGGGTCGTCGGTCATCCCGTTCGGCTCGAAGCGCATGCCGGTGAAAGCGTCCACATAGGCCCGCAGGGGCACCCCGTATTGCAGTCCGTGGCTCACTGCCATGGCGAACGAGTCCATGACGCCGGACAGCGTGGAGCCCTGCTTGGACACCCGGAGGAAGATCTCGCCGGGACTGCCGTCTTCGTACTCTCCCACGGTGGCGAATCCCTTGCAGTCGGCCACCCGGAACTCGAAGGTGCGGCTGGTGCGGGACCGGGGCAGCCGATGGCGCTCAGGCTGCGGCGATGCCTGTGCCGCCGCTGATTCCCGAGCCTGATCGGGCCGGGTGGCCGAGACATCGGCAACCGACAAGGGTTGGCCCAGCTTGCAGTTGTCGCGATAGACGGCCAGCGCCTTGACCCCCATCTGCCAAGCGTCCACGAAGAGCTGCTCGATCTCGGCGGCGGTGGTCTCCTCGGGGACGTTGACGGTCTTGCTGATTCCCCCCGAGAGCCAGGGCTGCACCGCGGCCATCATCTTCACGTGGCCGCTGGGAGAGATCACGTTGTCGCCCATGGAGCAGGCGAATACCGGCAGGTGGGCCGGGTCGAGATGGGGGGCGCCCAACACCGTGCCCCGCTCGTGGACGTGGGCCTCGATGTCGGCCACCTGCTCCGGGCTGTAGCCCAGACGATGCAGAGCCCGATCCACCGTCTGGTTGACGATGGGCATGGTGCCACCGCCCACCAGCTTCTTGGTCTTGACCAGGCCCAAATCGGGCTCGATGCCGGTGGTGTCGCAGTCCATCATGAACGAGATGGTGCCGGTGGGGGCCAGCACCGTGGCCTGCGAGTTGCGGACCCCTACGGTGTCCCCCCACTCCACAGCGGCGTCCCACGCGGCCCGGGCGGCGTCGAGCACCTCTTGGGGCACCGGCTCCGCTTCCAGGCGGCTCAGCGCGTCCCGGTGCATCCGCAGCACTCGCCGGGTGGGCTCCTGGTTCTCGGCGAACCCCTCGAACGGTCCCAGACGGGCGGCCATTCGCCCTGAGGTCTCGTAGGCCACCCCGGTCATCAGCGCGGTGACCGACGCGGCCAGACCCCGGCCCTCGTCGGAGTCGTAGGCCAAGCCCAAGGCCATGAGCATGGCCCCCAGGTTGGCGTAGCCCAAGCCCAGTTGGCGGAACCGCCGGGTGGTGGCCCCGATCTGCTCAGTGGGATAGTGCGAAGGGCCGACCAGGATCTCCTGGGCGACGGTCATCACCCGGACTGCGGAGCTGAAACCCTCCACATCGAACGCGCCGTGGTCGTCGACGAACGACAGCAGGTTCAAGCTGGACAGGTTGCAGGCTGAATTGTCGAGGTGGAGGTATTCCGAGCAGGGGTTGCTGGCGGTGATGCGGCCGGTTTCGGCCGCAGTGTTCCACCGGTTGATGGTGGTCTCGAACTGCACCCCGGGGTCGGCGCACTCCCAGGCGGCCTCGGCTATCTGGGAGAGAAGCGACCGGGCTGACACCGTCTCCAGCACTTCGCCGGTGGTGCGGGCGGTGAGATGCCACTCCCCGTCTTCGGTCACCGCGGCCATGAACTCGTCGCTGAGGCGCACCGAGTTGTTGGCGTTCTGGTACTGGATGGAGTGGACGTCGGCACCGTCGAGATCCATGTCGAAGCCGGCATCCCGCAGCGCCCGGGCCTTGCGCTCCTCGATGGCCTTGCACCAGATGAACTCGGATACGTCGGGGTGGTCGGCATCCAGAACCACCATCTTGGCCGCCCGCCGGGTCTTTCCCCCCGACTTGATGGTGCCGGCCGAGGCGTCCGCGCCTCGCATGAAGCTCACCGGGCCGCTGGGAGCGCCCCCGCCGCTCATCTTCTCCTGGCGAGACCGGATGAGGCTCAAGTTCACGCCCGCCCCCGATCCCCCCTTGAAGATCCGCCCCTCCTCCCCGTACCAGTCGAGGATCGACTCCATGGTGTCGTCCACCGCCAGGATGAAGCAGGCCGACGACTGGGGCACCGCCCCGGGAACCCCGAGGTTGAACCACACCGGCGAGTTGAACGCGGCGCGCTGGCGGACCAGCAGCCAGCGAAGCTCACCGGCAAACGCCTCGGCCTCCTCCGGCTCGGCCAGATGCCCCGATTCGGTTCCCCACGCCACCAGCGTGTTGACCACCCGGTCGATCACCTGGCGCAGCGATGTTTCCCGCTCCGAAGTGCCCAAACCACCCCGGAAGTACTTCTGGGCCACGATATTTCCGGCATTGACCGACCAGTTGGCCGGGAACTCCACATCGGTCTGCTCAAAGGCCACTTCGCCGTCTGCGCTGGTGATTCGGGCGTCGCGGCGATGCCAATCCACCTCGTCGTAGGGGTGGAAATCGGCGCGGCTGAAATGGCGGCTCAGGCCGATTCTGGTGCGGTCAGATGCCAGAGCCATCAGCACTCCTCAACGGATGCAGCTCTTATGGCGCATACCGCATCTATTTTATCCTTACTCGAATGAGGCTGCGGCGTGAGCGGCCAGGTCAAAGGGGCCTCGTGATGAGGCGTGCCTGCACCGGACACGCCAGCCCGCCCAAACAACGGGCTGAACCCCTCAAGGAGTCGCCTGAACCCCACTATGGTCGTCGGCGTCAGCCACCATTCCGGCCACTCACACCGCAGCAGTAAGTCACGGTAGAGCATGGAGCCTGTGGACGGTAAGGAGGATAAGGGGGATTCCCTGTGGATTTCAGGTGAATATCTGGAAACATGCCCGACTGACCCGCCTGCTACCGTCGGCGGCAGGTGCATCAGCTGTTTCCTCGGTTCGTCTCCGACATTGACCCGGTTTCGGTCTACGCGTCCGACAGCCGCATCCCCCACTCCAACCGGCCTTGGCTGATGCTGAACATGGTCACCTCCGCCGATGGCGCCACGTCGGCCGACGGAGTGTCGGAGGGGTTGTCGAGCCCCGAGGACCGGCGGGTGTTCTCGGCCCTCCGGGCGGTGGCCGACGTGATCCTGGTGGCGGCCGAGACCGTGCGGCGCGAGGGTTACGGGCCACCCAAGACCAGCCCGGAGGTCGCCGCCAGCCGAATGGATCGGAACCAGTCGCCGCGGCCTCGACTGGCCGTGGTGAGCGGTTCGCTGGAGTTGGACTTCACCGCGCCGCTGTTCGCCGACCATCCACCGCCGATGCTGTTCACCGTGGCCGATCCGCCTGCCCACCGTTTGGCCCAAGCCGAGGCGGCCGCGGAAGTCCACCGCGTGGGCGACCACCGAGTGGACTTGGCAGAGGTGCTGCGACTGATAGGCCAAACGGGCGCCGATGTTGTGCTGGCCGAGGGCGGTCCCAGCCTCAACGGGCAGCTTCTGGCCGCCGGGCTCCTGGACGAGCTGTGCTGGACGATCTCGCCGACGCTGGCCGGCGGTGACACATCCCGGATGACGCGGGGCGCCCCGCCCCGGCTCGACCGTCTGCGGCTGGATCGGGTATCGGCTCAAGACCACACTCTCTTTTTGCGCTACCTCACCCACTGACTGAGCCTCTGTTCTGACGCGCCCGAACCGCTTATCGGCCGTCGGAGCTGACCGGCAGAGCGGTGTCGCCCATGATCACGTAGGCCGGTTCGGACTGGGAAAGCCCCGCGGCCGGCGCCTCCGGGGATAGTGACCAGTGGAGCTTGCCAGCCAGGAACGAACTGGCCCACAGCACAAGAAACAAGGCGGACACGGCCAGCGCCCTTCGGAACCAGTACACCTTGGCCGGCAATCGCCGGGATACCGGCGGCTCAGGGCAGTGGTCGGACACCAACACCAACGCGGGGCGAGCCATAGGTTGATCAAACATGGGTAAAGCCATGTGACCATTGTCCAGACCGCGGTGACAGTTACCCAGAAAACAGGTGTCTATCTGCGGTTTCGCAAATTTCAGCCGCGTATTTCAAGCGGTGGTGAGCAACGATTCGAGAACGCTTCGGTAGGTCTCCACCGCGGCTCTGTCCACCCGCTCTTCAGCAGTGTGGGCCAAGGTGGATTCTCCGGGCCCGAAGTTGGCCGCGGGGATGCCCCGCTCAGCGAAGAAGGCCACGTCGGTCCATCCCAGCTTGGACTTGATCTCCAGGTCGTGGTCGGCGATCAGCCGTTGCAGCACCGGGTGGCCCAACCCCGGTGGGGCGGCCGGTGCGTGCTCGGTCACCTCGAAGCCATCGTCATCGCCCAATACAGGTGCCAACATCTCTCGCAGAATGTCCTCGGCTTCGGCGGGGCTTCGATCGGGAGCGTAGCGATAGCCCAGCGTCACCTGGGCCCGATCGGGCACGACGTTTCCGGCCACGCCGCCCTCCACCGCCACCGCCTGAAGCGACTCCCGGAATTGGCAGCCGTCGATTACCGGCGTGCGGGGTTCATATGCCTCGGCCAGTTGGAGCACCGATCCAAGCCGATGGATGGCGTTGACCCCCATCCAGGGTCGGGCGGTGTGGGCTCGAGCGCCGGCCAGCGTCACCACCGCCCGCATCGATCCCTGGCATCCGGCCTCCACCGCTCCCCCGGTGGGCTCGCCCAGCAGAGCCACGTCGGTGGCCAGCAGGTCGGGGCGGACGTCGAACAGCTCCCGCAGTCCGCTGTCGGCCACCCTCACTTCCTCGCGGGCGTAGAACAGCCACGTCACATCCACCTCAGGCTCGGCCACCGTAGCGGCCAACTCCAGCATCACCGCCAACGCCGACTTCATGTCCGCGGCTCCGAGGCCCCACACCACGTCGCCCTCGATGCGGGCCACCGCGTTGTCGTTGGGGGGCACGGTGTCGCTGTGGCCACCGATCAGCACCCGCTGGGGTCGGCCCAGATCGGTCCGGGCCACCACATTGTCGCCCACGCGATCCACGGTGAGGCCGGGCACCGCCCGCAGCTCCTCCTCGATGAGACTGGCGATGGCGCCCTCGTTGTAGGACACCGAGGCGACATCGATCAGCTCGGCTGTTTTGGCCAGTAGATCAGCGCTCATGGCCTGCCCCGTCAACGATTTTCGCCGTGTCGGAAGCCGCGGACCCGATGAGGAGGCCTGCCTGTGGATAACCCATGCCTAAGTGGCCGCGCCGTGCTCGCGCAGTACATCGTTCAGCTGGGCCTTGTCGTGGCGCTCCCCGGGCTCAAGATGCTTGATCACCAGCACGCAGGGCATGCCGAAGGTGCCCCCGCCGAACTCCCGAGGCCGGGTGGCCGAGACCGCCACCGACCAAGCAGGAACCGAGCCGCGGCCCAACTCCTCGCCGGTGGCTGCATCGATCACCGGGATCGAGCCAGTGAGCACGCATCCTGCCCCCAGCACCACCCCGTCGCCCAGCTGGGCGCCCTCGGCCACGATGCAGCGGCTGCCCACCAGGCAGTCGTCGCCGACGACGACCGGGGCGGCCTGAGGAGGCTCCAACACCCCGCCGATGCCCACCCCTCCGGAGAGGTGGACGTTGGCCCCGATTTGGGCGCAGGAGCCGACGGTGGCCCACGTGTCGACCATCGTGTTGGCACCCACTCGTGCGCCGATGTTCACGTAGCTGGGCATCATGATCACGCCCCGATCCAAGAACGAGCCCCAGCGGGCCGATGCCCCCGGCACCACCCGAACGCCGGCAGCTTGATAGTCGGTCTTGAGGGGGATCTTGTCGGCGTATTCGAACGGCCCCAGCTCCATGGTCTCCATCTCGGCCATGGAGAACAGCAGCAGGATGGCCTGCTTGAGCCATTGATGCACTACCACCTCGCCCTGGCCGTTCACCTCGGCCACCCGGGCCGCTCCGGTGTCCAGCAGGTTAATGGCCTCTTCCACCGCAGCCCGGGCCTCGGGATCGCCGTCGGTGATCGGCGTCCGGTCGGCCCACAGCGCCTCGATACGGGCTTGCAGATCGGTCATCTCAGTGCTCACTTCCTCACGGTATCGCCGCACCGGGCGGCCACTCGCTGTTCAAGCAGGTCGATTTGGACGTCAGGGGCCACCGCGGCCACTCGGGCGTAGGCAGCCCCCTGGGGCCCGTAGAACTCGCCGGGGCTGATCAGCGCGCCCAGCTCCTCGGCCACCCGGCGGGACAGCGACCAGCCGTCGCCGTCGGGCGACGCCGCCCACAGGTACAGACCGCCGCCGGGCAGGCTCACATCGGAGGCGTAGGGCACCAGCAGCTCACGGAGGCGGGCCAGCCGGGAGCGGTAGATGTCCCGCTGGGCGTCTACGTGGCGGTCGTCGCCGAATGCCGCCACTGCGGCGGCCTGCACCGGGCCGGGGACCATCATCCCAGCGTGCTTGCGGACCTCCGACAGGTAGCCCACCAAATCGGGATCGCCGGCGTAGAAGCCGGCCCGCATTCCGGCCAGGTTCGACCGCTTGGACAGCGAGTGCACCGCCACCACCCCGTCGGATCCTGCGCTGAGAACGCTGGCCTCGGCGCTTCGGGCCGCCTCGTCCCAGATGAATTCGATGTAGCACTCGTCGCTGAGCACCGGTACACCGTGATGGCGGCCCCACTCCACCACGGCGACCAGATCGTCGATGGCGCCGGTGGGGTTGCCCGGCGAGTTCACCCACAAACACAGCGAGCGGGCGATGTCGTCGGCGTCCACCGCGCCGAGATCAATGCGCCACTGGTGGTCGAGCGGCACGGGAACTGCCCGGCAGCCGGCCAGCGCAGCCCCCATGGCGTAGGTGGGGTAGGAGACCGCCGGGTACAGAACGGTGTCGCGACTGGGATCGCGCAACCGCAGGTAGTGGGGCACCGAGGCCACCAGCTCCTTGGTGCCCACGCAGGCCGCCACCGCAGCGCCGGCGGCGTCGATGCCGAACCGTCGGGCCAGCCAGCGAAGCGCGGCATCCCGGAAGGCAGGCGACCCTACCGACGGTGGGTAGCCCCGCTCGCTGTCGGAGGCCGAGAGCGCAGCGACCACTTCCGCCGGGGGCGGATCGGAAGGTGCGCCCACCGACAAGTTGACGCAGCCGCCGTCGAAGCCGTCGGCCACCGCTCGCAACTCATCGAGACGGTCGTAGGGGTATGGCGGGGGAACGAAACCGTCCACTACCCCACCACCCACTCCGAGAGCCGGGCTGCCGACGCCTCATCGAGGCGGGCCTGGATCCGGTAGCCGTCGTCTTCGTTCTCAGTGGTCAGCACATGGCCGGCCCGCTGAACCGCAGCCAGCACCTCGCCTCGGGCGTAGGGCACCACCAGCTCCACGATGAGTCCGCTGGAGCGCAGCTCATCGGCCATGGCGGCCATCAGCTTGTCGGTCCCCTCGCCGGTTGCAGCCGAGACCACGATGGCGTCCTTGTTGGCACCCAGTGGAGTGTCCCGTCCGGCCAGCAGGTCGCACTTGTTGTACACCAGCAGCTCGGGAACCGCACCCGCGCCGATCTCCCGCAGCACTTGGCGCACCGCGGCAATGTGGGCATCGGGGTCGGGGCCGGAGGCGTCCACCACGTGCAGCAGCAGATCGGCCTCAGCAACGACATTGAGCGTCGAGCGGAACGCCTCCACCAGTTGGTGGGGCAGCTTTTGGATGAATCCGACGGTGTCGGTGAGCAGCACCCGCTCCCCGCCGGGTAGCTCGAGTCGGCGGGTGGCGGCGTCGAGGGTGGCGAACAGCCGGTTTTGCACCAGCACCTCGGAGTCGGTGAGCAAGTTGAGCAGCCGGGACTTGCCCGCGTTGGTGTAGCCCACGATGGCCACCGTGCTCTGGGCCGAGCGGCGGCGGCTCCGGCTCTGCACGCTGCGGTTCTTGGCGATGTCGCGGAGTTGGGCTTCTAGCTTGTGGATGCGCCGCTGGATGCGCCGTCGGTCTACCTCCAACTGGGTTTCGCCCGGTCCCCTGGTGCCGATCCCACCGGCCTGCTGGCTGAATGCCCGGCCCCGGCGCAGGCGGGGCAGCCGGTAGCGGAGCTGAGCCAGCTCCACTTGGGCCTTTCCCTCTTGGCTGCTGGCGTTCTGGGCGAAGATGTCGAGGATCACCGCGGTGCGGTCGATGGCGGTGCGGCCGAGGATCTTCTCCAGGTTGAACTGCTGGGCTGGGCTCAACTCATCGTCGAACACCACGGTGTCGGCATCCGCCTCTTCGCACAATTCGAGGATCTCGTCAACCTTGCCTTTGCCGATGTAGGTGGACGGATCTGGGGCGCGGCGACGCTGGACCAGGCGACCCATCTCATCGGCCCCGGCGGTGTCGATGAGCTGGGCCAATTCGTCGAGTGCTGCATCGGTGCGGGCCGGGTCGGCGCCGTCGAGAGTGACGCCCACCAGCACGATCTTCTCTCGGAAGGTCCGCTCGATGAACGCCCCCGACTCCCCCCCGTGGGTGCCGAATCCGCCCCGGTGGGTCTCGTTCTCAGCCATAGTCCACCGCCGCGATGAAAGCCGCGGGCCCGATCAGAACCGCGGTGTCGCCCAGCTCCACCGTCACATCGCCACCGGGCATAGACACCTGGACAACCGTACCGGTCAAACCCCAGCGGTGGGCTGCTTGGGCGGCGGCGCATGCTCCAGTCCCGCACGCCTCGGTCACCCCCACTCCCCGCTCCCACACCCGGAGGTCGATGCCGCGGCCGTCGGGACGGGGGCTGATGAACTCCACGTTGACCCCGCCGGCAAGCTGGGACAGCTCAGGCCCATCGGCGGCCGGGTCCACTGCTCCGGCATCGGTCACTTGGATCACCAGGTGGGGATTGCCCACATCGGCGGTGGCAAACCGCAGTCCATCGGGAAAGTCGATGCCGTCCAGCGCAGGACCGGGGCTAACCGGCCCCATGTCAACCCGGACCAGGGCGACCGCAGGATCATCACCAGGCTCGACGCTTACGGCGCGGACTCCGGCATCGGTGCCAATCGACAGCTCCGCGCCCTGGCCTTGTCGCTCAACAACCGCCTGGGCCAGACAGCGGATGCCGTTGCCGCTCATCTCGGCCCGGCTGCCATCGGCGTTGAACAGCACCATGGTGGCATCGGTGCCCGCCGCCGGATCGCCGGGCAGCGCCAGTATCAGCCCGTCGGCGCCCACCCCGCGGGTGCGGTGGCAGAGCTCTCGGGCCAGTTGTGGGGCATCCTCAGGCAGCGTGTCGGCAAACGCGACCAGAAAATCGTTTCCCAAGCCGTGGTGCTTGGTCAGCTGCATGGGCTCCAGTCTGACAAGTTCTGCCCCCTGGGCCGGGAACCATTTCCCAGAGTCACGCCTGGGACCAGAGGGACAGCACGTGGTCGGCCAGCGACTCGGCGTCGGAGTCGGCGTTGACCCAGACAATGCGCGGGTCGCGCCGGAACCACCGCTCTTGTCGACGGGCGAACCGCCGGGTACGGGTGATGGCCAAAGCCAGCGCCTCCTCCAGCGACATCTCGCCGTTGAGGTGACCCAGCAGCTCCTTGTAGCCCAGAGCCTGGGAGGCCGTGCGCGACAGAGGTGAATAGCGAGCCGCCAGCGCCTCGACTTCGGCCAGAAAGCCGGCCTCAATCTGCTGCTGGTAGCGCTGCTCGATGCGGCAGTCGACCTCGGCGCGGGACAGCGACAGGCCCACTTGGACAATGTCGCGGGGCGGGTACTCGTTCAGACCTGGCCCGTAGGAGGAGAACAGGCGGTCACCGCCCACTGTTACCTCCAGCGCCCGCACGATCCTTCGTCGGTTGGTGGGCTCCATGCGCGACGCGGCAACCGGATCGAGCTCGGCCAGGCGGCGGTGCAGGGCCGCAGTGTCGGGCTCCTCCTCCAAGGCGGCTACCGTTTCGGGATAGCGGGCGGGGATTTCCAGATCGTCGATCACCGCCCGGTGGTAGAGCCCGGTGCCACCCACCAGCACTGCCTGCCGACCTCGGACTGCGATGTCGGCCCGGGCCTGGCGGGCCGCGGCTTGGAACATAGTCAGCGAGTAGTCCTCCGACGGGTCGGCCACGTCGATCAAATGATGGGGCACCTCGGCTTGCACCGCGGCAGAGGGCTTGTCGGTGCCGATGTCCATATCACGGTAGACCTGCATGGAGTCCACCGAGATGATCTCGGCATCTCGCAGACGGCGGACAATGGCCAGGGCCACCGCCGATTTGCCGGTGGCCGTAACCCCTACGACGGCCAGCGCGCCCGGCATCTTCACAGGTTCGGACCCCGACAAGCCGCTCAGAGGGCGGCCACCGGGATCCGGGTACGCCACCGGGGTGGAGCGGTCACCTCGGCCAGCTCACCCCGCAAATGGTGGGCTCCGGCGGCGTTCACATCCACGGTGGCGAAGGTGCCCGGCTTCAGCTTCTGTGGTGAGGGGAAGTGGACTAGGCGATTCTGGCGGGTCCGCCCAGTAAGAACACTGGGGTCCTTCTTCGACGGCCCCTCCACCACTACTTCTTCGCGTCGGCCAACCCGGTCCTGGTTGCCCCGGCGGCTGGAGCGGTCCACCACCGCCCGGAGCCGCTCGAAGCGGTCTCGCACCTCTTCGGGATCGCAGAACTGTTCGGCCATCTCGGCGGCTTCGGTGCCGGGGCGGGGCGAGAACACGAAGGTGAACGCCGAGTCGTATTCCGCCTCGGCAGCCACCAGCAGGGTCTGCTCGAAGTCGTCCTCGGTTTCGCCGGGAAAGCCCACGATGATGTCGGTGGACACCGCGAGGTCCTCCACCGCCTCCCGGGCGGCCCGCAGCCGCTCCAGGTACCGCTCGGCGGTGTAGCCCCGGTGCATGGCAGCCAGCACTCGGTCGCTGCCCGATTGCAGGGGCAGATGCAGGTGCTCGCACACCGCGGGAACCTCAGCCATGGCCTCGATGGTCTCGGGTCGCAGGTCTTTGGGGTGAGGGCTGGTGAACCGGATCCGCTCGATGCCCTCCACCGCACCCACAGATCGGAGCAGATCGGCGAACAGCGGGCGAAGCGATACCCGCTCTCCGGCCTGGCGGCGGTCCCGCTGGAGATCGCGGCCGTAGGAGTTCACGTTCTGGCCCAACAGCGTGATCTCGGTGACCCCGCCGGCCACCAGATCGGCAGCTTCGGCCACCAAGAGCTCCAGCGGGCGGCTGATCTCTGCCCCCCGCACCGCAGGCACGATGCAGAAGGCGCACGAGTTGTCGCAGCCCACCTGGATGGTCATCCACGCCGCGTAGGGGGCGTCCCGGCGCACCGGCAGTGCGGAGGGGAAGCTGTCACGGTCGTCGTCCGCGGCCTCTTCCAGGATCTCCACGACGGGCCCGTCGGCGGCGGCGCCGATCAGATCGGCGGCCCGATGCACGTTGTGGGTGCCGAACACCACATCGACATGGTCGGCCCGCTCCCGGATCAGATCACGGTCTTTCTGGGCCAGACAGCCCGCCACCGCGATCTGCATGTCGGGGCGGTCCTGCTTGAGCCGCTTGAGATGACCGAGCTGGCCGTAGAGCTTGTTGTCGGCGTTCTCGCGAATGCAACAGGTGTTGAGCACGATGACGTCGGCCGACTCCATGGCGTCGGCCGATGTCATCCCGTCGGCTTCCAGCAGCCCGGCGATGCGCTCGGTGTCGTGCTCGTTCATCTGGCACCCGTAGGTGCGGATGAAATAGCTGCGGCTCACCCCGTCAGGCTACCTGTCGGCTGCCAGCAGCCTCCTAGCCGGTTTCGCCAGCATCCCTGCCGGATTCGCCTGTGCCCTAGCCGGTTTGGGCGGCGGCGTCCTCGGTTGCCTCCGCAACCTCGGCGTCCTCCTCGGCTGGAGGGTTTACCGCCTTCCACACCCGCTCGGTGATCTCCACCATGATCTCGGGGTGCTCGCCCAAGAACGCCTTGGCCTTGTCCCGGCCCTGGCCGAGGTGCTCGCCCTCGTAGGTGAACCAGGCCCCGGACTTGTCGATGATGTCCAAGTCCACGCCCACGTCGAGCAGCGAGCCTTCCCGGCTGATGCCCTTGGAGTACATGATGTCGAACTCGGCCTGCCGGAACGGCGGGGCCACCTTGTTCTTGACCACCTTCACCCGGGTGCGGTTGCCCACCACATCAACCCCCTGCTTGAGGGACTCGATGCGGCGGATGTCGAGGCGGACCGACGAGTAGAACTTCAGCGCCCGTCCACCCGGGGTGGTCTCGGGAGATCCGAACATCACGCCGATCTTCTCCCGAAGCTGGTTGATGAAGATGCACACCGTCTTGGACTTGTTCAAGTTGGCGGTGAGCTTGCGCAGCGCCTGCGACATGAGGCGGGCTTGCAGGCCCACGTGGGTGTCGCCCATGTCCCCCTCGATCTCGGCCCGGGGGGTGAGGGCGGCCACCGAATCGATGACGATCACGTCGAGCGCGCTCGAGCGGATCAGCATGTCGGCGATCTCGAGGGCTTGCTCGCCGGTGTCGGGCTGCGAGATCAACAGCTCGTCCACGTCCACGCCAATGGCCTTGGCGTAGATCGGGTCGAGGGCGTGCTCGGCGTCGACGAACGCGCATATCCCCCCGTTCCGCTGGGCCTCGGCCACGGCATGCAGCGCCAAGGTGGTCTTGCCGGATGACTCCGGGCCGTAGATCTCCACCACCCGGCCCCGGGGTAGCCCCCCGACGCCCAGCGCCAGATCAAGGGCCAGTGCCCCAGTGGGGATGGTCTCTATGGCCATGGTGCCCTTCTCACCCATCTTCATTACGGCGCCTTGGCCGAATTGCTTCTCAATCTGGCCTAGGGCCATCTCTAGTGCCTTGTCTCGCTCCACATCTCCTCCTTCAGGTCGTGGTATCGCGGCTGCGAGTTAATCGGGGGAATGTCGAGGCACACTCTAAAGACGACCAGTGACAGTTTGTCCCCAGTTACTGACATGAGCGTAGTTACAGAGGCTGAATTTGACAAGCATCCCGCCCGCCCCACCTGCCTGGTTCTCCTTCGAATCCGATACGGTGAGCGCATGTCAGAGCAAGCGTTCACCGACGAGGAACTGCGCCAGCGGCTGACCGCCGAGCAGTACCACATCACCCAGCAAGCCGGCACCGAGCGGGCCTTCACCGGCGAGTACTGGGACTGCAAAGACGAGGGCATGTACCGCTGCCGGGTGTGCGACGAGGTGTTGTTCTCCTCTGACACCAAGTACGACTCGGGCACCGGCTGGCCGTCGTTCTACGAGGAGGCCGGCGAGGGCAAGGTAGACCGCCACACCGACCAGAGCCACGGCATGGTTCGCACCGAGGCGGTATGCGCAGCGTGCGGCGCCCACCTGGGCCATATCTTCCCCGACGGCCCCCACCCCACCGGCGAGCGCTACTGCATGAACTCGGCTTCGCTTAGGCTCGACCGGGATCTCACCGAAGAGGAGAACTGAAATGGGAAGACTGGACGGCAAAGTAGCCCTCATTTCCGGGGGTGCCCGGGGCCAGGGCGAAGCCGAAGTGCGGCTGTTCGCCGCCGAGGGCGCCAAGGTGGTCTTCGGCGACGTGCTCCACGATGAGGGCGAGGCGGTGGCCGCCGATGTGGGCCCCGATGTCCACTACATCCCCCTGGACGTAACCGACGAAGGGGCATGGCAGAAGGCGGTGGACGAGGCCACCAACCGCTACGGACCTCCCAACGTGCTGGTGAACAACGCCGGAATCCTCCTGTTCGGGGTGTCGATGGTGGACACCTCTCTGGACGACTACATGCGGGTGGTCAACGTCAACCAAGTGGGCGTTTTCTTGGGCATGAAGTACACCGTGCCGGCCATGATCGAGGCCGGCGGCGGATCGATCGTGAACATCAGCTCCACCAACGGCATGGCCGGCTACGGCGGCACCGTGGCCTACACCGCCTCCAAGTTCGCGGTGCGGGGCATGACCAAGAACGCCGCCCTGGAACTGGGCCAACACGGCATCCGGGTCAACTCCATCCACCCCGGCGGCGTGGACACCGCCATGACCGCTCCCGACACCCTGGGAGACGCCATCTCCGACGAGGACCGCGAGGCCACCTTCGCCATGCTCCCCCTAGGCCGGGTGGGCCAGCCCGAAGAGATCGCCCGCCTAGCCGTCTACCTGGCCTCCGACGAGTCCTCCTACAGCACCGGCGCCGAGTTCATCGCCGACGGAGGAATGCTCGCCGGCGTCGTCAACCCCGAGATCTGAGCAGGAATCCACCGTTGGCTTCTTCGGGCTCAATCGAAGATAACTCGCTCTCGCAGCCACGCGGCGAACTCATGCTCATCAATCTCTCCGGCGGCAACGGCGAGCATCGCTTGCTCGGCATCATCGACGTCTGGTGGATCGGGTAGCCATCGGCCAGAGTTCAGGTCGATGAACATGACAAGCGCCGCCCACGCGGCACGCTTGTTCCCGTCGGGCAGCGGGTGATTCCTGGCCAACCGCCAGCAGACCACAGCGGCCTTGTCGACAATGTCGGGATAGAACTCCTCGCCACCGAATCCAGCCATGGGAGCATGCAAGGCGGAATCCGCCAGCTCGATGCGACCGGACGCCCACAGCACCTCCGCAGGAGTACCGGTGACCTACTCGGCAAGCCACAGGTACTCAGCCACCTCGAGATACCTGGTCAACGGGCCAGGCGCTCGAGCAGTTCTTTGTCTCGCTCCAACAGCCGCTTCGCACGGGCTGTGAAATCCTCGTCGGCCTTCACCCGCTGGATCTCGGCACGAAGAGAATCAATAACCATCTGGTTCATGCTGGTACCCCGGACCCGCGCCAGCACCTCCGCCTCCTGGGCCAACTCATCGGGAAGCCGAACCGTCGTCTGCTTTGTCATGACTTCATGATATCACGACATCAAAGAACTGCAACCCCACATCGTCCGCCTGACATCCCACCGCCACGCCCCAAACGGTTCAATGAGCCTCCCCTCAAGCGGTTGTGAACCACAACCCCGGCCGGTAGCGTGCGCCGCACCACTCGGGGAAAGTGGGCCAGGTTCCCCAAACGACACTGACCACTGCATGACTGCAACCTCACTCGATGATGCCGTGAGCCCTGTGGCTTGCTGGCTTCCAGGACGGCTTCGGGTCAAGGGAACTGGTGTCCCACTAAGAAGTTTCGATGGTACGCTATCCATATGAGTGGGACGCATACCGTCATGATGGGTGATCGGGGGCGTATCGTAGTGCCGGCTGATGTCAGGGAACGGGCGGGGCTGGCCGAGGGGACCCCGATGGTGCTCGTCGAGTCTGACGACGGCTTGGTGCTATTGACACGAGAGCAGTTGCGGGCCCGAGTACGACAGAACCTGGCCGGGCTCGACCTGGTTGGAGACTTGCTCACGGAGCGAAGACTCGATGCGGCTCGGGAAGACGCTTCATGAGCGTTGTGCTCGACGCGTCGGCGCTCTTGGCGTATCTCCAAGACGAAGACGGCGCCGCCACGGTTGAGTCGGCACTGGGAAACGACCCTCTCTGCGGAGCGGCCAACTGGAGCGAAGTCGCCCAGCGCATCCACGCCGCGGGGGCCGACTGGGAGCTGGTTCGAGCTCTGCTGCTCAGCTATGGCTTGCAGGTTGAGCCCGTTGTGGCGGCCGACGCCGAATGGGCAGCTCGCCGATGGGTACGGGGCGAAGGCCTGTCACTGGCCGACCGCTTGTGCATGGCACTCGGCGAGCGACTGGAGGCCCCCATCCTCACCGCCGACAAGGCGTGGGGCACCGACAACCGCATCATCCAGATCCGCTGAGCGACCTAGTTCTTGGGTACGGGTGAGCATGGCATCGGCAGTCAGATAGCTCTAGCCCATCCCCCACTAGCGGCTTACTGGCCGGCCAGGACTCGCATGCGGAGGTTGTTGAGGACGGAGACGGTGGTGAATTGGCGGGTGCGCTCGCGGTCGAAGGGGAATTTAACCTTGGTGGCCTCTACCTGGCCGTTTACCAGGGTGGCCATCCAGACGGTGCCGGGGTCTTCGCCGTCGAGGGGGTCGGGGCCGGCCACGCCAGTGACGGCGATGGCGCAGTCGGCGTTCAATAGCTTGGCGGCGCCGTGGGCCATGGCGGTGACGGCCTCTTCGCTCACTACTGGGCCCTCGGGTACGTCCAGCAGGTCGAACTTCACGGCGCTGGCGTAGGACACCAGGCCGCCGCGGAATACGTCGCTGGCGCCGGGCACGGCGGTGAGGCGGGAGCCGATCAGGCCGCCGGTGAGCGACTCGGCCAGAGCCAGAGTCCAGCCTCGGCTCCGCAGGGCGTCGAGAACGGCCGATTCCATGGTCTCGTCGTCCACCCCGAACACGATGTCGCCGATGATGCCTCGCACGATCTGCTCCTCGTTGGCCAAGATCTCGTCTACCTCGGCCTCGCTGGGGGCCTTGGCGGTGAGCCGCACCTTGAGCCCCTCCATGCCGGAGGCCAAAAAGGCAATGGTGCACTCGCCGGTCTCGTCCAAGCGCTCGATCTCTCCGTGCAGCTTCTCGGCCAGGCCCGACTCGGAGTCGCCCCAGGTGCGCAGCGTGCGGCTCTTGATCACCGCGGTGATCCCCGCCCGGCGCTTGAGATCGGGCAGCACGCACTCCCCCACCATCTGCTGCATCTCCCAGGGCACGCCGGGCACGGCGTAGACCGCCTTGCCGTTGGACTCCACTTTGAAGCCGGGTGCGGTGCCGGGCATCACCGGCAGCACTTCGGCCCCGTCGGGCACGTCGGCTTGGCGCAGGTTGTTCTCCGGCATGGCCCGGCCCCGGCCTCCGAACACCCGAGAGATGCGCTCTACGATGTCGTCTCGCCGCACCAGATCCACCCCGAGGGCGGCGGCGATCACATCACGGGTGATGTCGTCTTGGGTGGGACCGAGCCCGCCGCACATGATCACCGAGTCGCTGCGCTCGAGAGCCTGGTTGAGTACCGCCTGCATGCGCCCGAAGTTGTCGCCCACCTTCACCTGGTGGTGCGAGTCGATGCCGGCCAGGGCCAGCTGCTCGCCGATCCACGACGAGTTGGTGTCGACAATCTGGCCGAGCAGCAGCTCGGTTCCAACCGCGATTACTTCACAATTCACGCAGGGAGGCTATACCGCCGCCCGCCCTCGGCTATTGGCCCGAGGCGGCAATGGCCCCGGCCCGGCCGTCGGCCCAGTAGCGCCAGCCGGAGTACAGGGTGATGGCCACGGCTAGCCAAATGGCCAGCGACACCGCCCAATCGACGTTCTCCAGCGGGGGCAGGGCGGCCACGGTGAGCGCCACCCCCTGCATCAACGTCTTGAGCTTGGCCGAATGGCGGGCGGGCAGCGAAAGGCCGTCTCGAGCCCATCGGGTGCGCGCCGCGCTCATCAAGAGCTCTCGGGCGGTAATGATGAGCACCGGCACCCAGAACAGCCGGTCCACGGCCACAAAGCACCAGGCCGCCCCCAGGATCATCACCTTGTCGGCCAGCGGGTCCAAGAAGGCCCCCCAGCGGCTCTCGCTGCCGGAAGACCGGGCCACCCAGCCGTCGTAATAGTCGCTGGCGCCCAGCACCCAGCCCATCGCCACCACCGCCCACGACGTGCCCGCGCTGTCGGAGGCAGCCAAGATCAGCACGAAGAGCACGGGCGACAGCAGAATGCGCCCCAACGTGATCAGGTTGGCGGTCAACCGCAGATCGGCCCAGGAATAGGCCTCTACCTGGCTCACGGCGATACCGCCTCGGCCACCAGGTCGGGACCCAGGGCATCAACCACCCGCACAGTGTGGAACTGCCCGACGGCCAGATGGTCGGGCACCGAAACGACCCCGTCGATCTCCGGGGCTTCTCGATAGCTGCGGGCAATCCCAGGAGTGTCCACCAGAACTTCGACTTCGCGGCCGATGAGTTGGTCACGCTTGGTTGCGGTGATCCCGTCTTGGACCTCCGCCAGCTCCCGGCGGCGCTCGGCGGCCAATTCGGCCGGCACTTGCCGGTCGAGGGTGGTGGCATAGGTACCCGCCTCGGCGGAGTAGGTGAAAAACCCGCACCAGTCCAAGCCCACGTCGGCCACAAAGTCCAGCAGGGCGTCGTGATCAGCCTCGGTCTCACCGGGGTAGCCCACAATGAAGTTCGACCGAAACACCGCCTCGGGCCGGCGATGGCGGATATCGGCGATACGGGCGGCAAAGCGGTCGCCGTCGCCCCACCGCCGCATCCGGGCCAACAGCGGGCGGGACACGTGTTGCAACGACAGGTCGAAGTAGGGCACCTCGGTGGCGCAGATGGCGTCGATGAGCGAGTCGGTAAGGTCGGACGGATACAGATACAGCAGGCGCACCCAATCGACCCGCTGACAGAGAGACTCCACCAGCGGGATGATGCTGCGCTCCCCTTGGCCCTGGTCGCGGCCGTAGGAGGCCAAGTCTTGAGCCACCAGCACCGCCTCTCGCACCCCAAGCGCCTCCACCTCGGCCACGATGGCCTCGGACGACCGAGAGCGCTGGGGCCCCCGGAAGCTGGGAATGGCGCAGTACCCGCAGCGCCGGTCGCATCCCTCGGCGATCTTCACGTAGGCCCACGGCGCCTCAGCGGGCGGCCGGGGCAGGTTCAGCAGGTCGAATGAGGGTAGCTCGGTCACAGGCGCCGAAGAGGGCTTCGCCCCGATGCTCACCGACACCCCGAACCCGGCTACCCAGTCGACCTCGGGCAGGGCCTCGGCCAGCTCAGCGCCGTAGCGCTCGGCCATACACCCAGTAACTACCAGTTCGGCCTCGGCCGCCGAGGAGCGCAGCGCCAGCACCGTGTCCACCGACTCCTGGCGGGCCTCCTCGATGAAGGCGCAGGTGTTCACCACCACCAGATCGGCTTCTTCTGGCGCGGGGGCCGCGGCCATCCCGTCTCGGACCAGCAACCCCGTGATCTTGTCGGAGTCCACCTGGTTCTTGGGACACCCCAGCGTCTCAACCCAAAACCGGCGCACCGTATCGACACTAGGTGGCATCGAGACCAGAACCACCAGCGCCGGCCGTCTGCTCCGCCAACTCCACCGCCGGCGCAGGACCCAAAGCCTCTTCCTCATGGTCGGAGATCAAAAACGGCAGCGACACCAGGTACACGGCCAAGAGAAAGGCGCCCTCCCACCAGCGCTCCAAGCCGTCTCCCCGGAACATGAACAGCCAGGCGGCAACGGAGATTCCCATCATGATCCATACCGCCAAACCCGAGAGGTTCCCGTCAACCAAGGGCCCGGGGCCCACCAAGGCCACTACCGCGCTCACCAGCAGGCTGTTGAACGTGTTGGAACCCAAGATGTTGCCCACCAGCAGATCGGCCTCTCCCCGGCGGGCCGCCTGCACCCCGGTGATCAGTTCGGGCAGCGAGGTTCCGAATGCCACCAGAGACAGCCCTACGAATCCCGAGCCCAGGCCCACCTCCTGGGCTATGTCCACCGCACCGGTTACCGCCAGCTGGGCGCCGACCACGGTGGCGGCCAGCCCCAGCACAGTGCGGACCAGCTCGGCAGGCTGGCTTATCGGCTTGTCGGTATGGACGACATCGGTGGAGCTGCCGTCATAGGCCGGCCGCCACAAGATGGCGGACATGGCCACCACGAAGGCCAGCAGCAAGACGACGCCCTCCCAGCGCTCCAAACCGTTTTGCACCAGCACCCAGAACAACCCTGCGGCGGCCACCGACACCACGCCCTCCCGCCACAGCGTGCTGTTGGCCACCCGGATGTAGCGGCCCCCCACGGCCACCGCCGCCACCAGGGCGGAAAAACCCAGCACCAGGCTCAAGTTGGCCACGTTGGAGCCGACGATGTTGCCCACCCCCAAATCGACGTTGCCGTCGGCGGCAGCCAGGCCCGACACCAGCATCTCGGGGGCGCTGGTGCCAAAGCCGATAACCAACGCCCCGATCACGATGGGTGAGATGCCCCGGGCGAAGGCCAGCCGCGACGCGCCGATCACCAATTGGTCGGCGCCCAAGGCAAGCACGAGGAGACCCCCCGCCAGAAGCACCGCTGCTAAAGCCACAGGAGGAGACTACCGACGCTCAGTCAGCATTCATGAAGGGAGCTCGTCGGGGGCCATCAGCACCTCACGGGCCTTCGAGCCCTCCGAGGGTCCGACCACGCCCCGCTGCTCCAGCAGGTCCATAAGCCGGCCCGCCCGGGCGAATCCCACCCGGAGCTTGCGCTGGAGCATCGATGTGGAGCCAAGCTGGCTCTCCACAACCAGCCTCATGGCCTGAACCAAGAGTTCATCGTCATCATCGCCAGCCCCGTTCGCGGCGTTCGAAGGCGCTGGGGCCAGCGGATCGTCGTCGCCGTCGCCACCGTCGGTGGTCACCGAATTGGCCAGGCTGGGAGGCTCCATCGCCGCGGCCTGACGGCGCCATGCGCCCACCACGCTGCGAACCTCCGACTCGGTCACCCACGCCCCTTGGATGCGCTGGGCGGACGTGGAGGTGGGGCTGAGCAGCAGCATGTCGCCCCGGCCCACCAGGCGCTCGGCGCCCTGTTGGTCGAGGATCACCCGGCTGTCGGTTTGGCTGGACACGGCGAAGGCCAGCCGGGCCGGGATATTGGCTTTGATAACGCCGGTGATCACGTTGATAGACGGCCGCTGGGTGGCGATCACCAGATGGATTCCCACTGCCCGGGCCTTCTGGGCGATGCGGCAGATGGAGTCCTCCACGTCGCGGGGGGCCACCATCATCAGATCCGACAGCTCGTCTACCACCACCAGGATGAGCGGCATCCGCTCCTTGGGCTCGGTGTCCTCGATCCCCAGTTTGCGTTCGTTGTCGAAGACCCCCCGATCGCAGGCCTCGTTGTATCCGTCGATATCGCGGACGCCCACCGAAGCCAAGATCTCATAGCGGCGGTCCATCTCCCGGCACGCCCAGGCCAGGGCGTTGGCCGCCTTCTTTGGATCGGTCACCGGCTGGGTGAGCAGGTGGGGAACATGCTCATACTGGGCCATCTCCACCATCTTGGGATCGACCAGGATCATGCGCACCTGGTCGGGAGTGGAGCGCATGAGCACCGAGGTGATCATGGAGTTGATGCACGACGACTTGCCCGCTCCGGTGGCCCCCGCAATGAGGATGTGGGGCATCCGGGACAGGTCCATCATCACCGGCTTGGCGTTGATGTCCCGGCCGATGGCCACCTCGAGGGGGTGGCTCGCCTTGCGGGCCTCGGCCGACGCCAAGATACCGCCCAGCGACACCACCTGGCGGTCGCGGTTGGGCACCTCCACGCCGATGGCTTGGCGCCCGGGGATCGGGGCCAGGATGCGGACGTCGGGCGAGGCCAGGGCATAGGCGATGTCCTTGCTCAAGCTGGTGACCCGGCTGACCTTTACCCCCGGCGCCAGTTCCAGCTCGTAGCGGGTCACGGTGGGGCCGACCACCATCCCAACCAGCGTGGTTTCCACGTCATGGGCGGCCAAGGCCTGCTCCAAGGCCGCGCCCTTCCGGGTGGCTTCTTCCTGGCTGCCCTTCTGGGGATCAGACCCGCTCAGCAGCTTGAGTGAGGGGAGCTTCCATTTCGAAGACTTGGACTTCGACGACTTGGACTTCTTGTCGCCGATGATGGTCGGCGCCTCCCACTGCGGCTCGTTGGAAGGCTCGGGCGTCGGGGTGGGCTCAGGCTCACTCCTCGGCTCGGCTTCGGGAATGGCCAGAGCGGGTTCGGGCTCAGGGGGTGGAGAGGGAATGAGAACGACCTCGGGTTCAGCGGAGGCCGCTTCCGGTTCGTCCAGTTGGCCATCATCGGCGGACGGTTCGGGATCTTGTGGCCGCGGTGCGGTACCGGTCAGGAGATCGAGGAACTGGGCAAAAGCGGTCTTGAGTTTGGCGCCGTTCACCTTGCGGGCCCACGCTCGCAACGACACCCGAGTGAGTATCACCGACCCCAAGAGCCCGAACGCGCCCACCACCAGACTCGCCCCCCAGACGCCCATAATCGCGGCCAGCGTGCCCCCGAAGGCCAGGCCCAGCGCTCCACCCGCCCCCATCAGCCCGTCGAGGTCTTCGATGCCCGGCCGGTCGATGGCGATGTGGAGCAGGCCGGTTACCGAGAGGAGCGTCAACGCGGTGCCGATGCCGAGGCGAACAGCCAGCACCAGATCGGCCCGAGCCGGGTCGGTGTAGGGGTTCTTGTCGAAATCGCCTGGGGTGCTCTCCTGGAACTCCTCATCGGGACGAGGACCCCGCAACAGCACGACCCCGATGGCCAATAGGGCGATCGGTATGGCGGCCCGGGCGGTGCCGATCAAGGCACCGAGGACGGTCCTGAGCCCCGAGCCGAACGGTCCGGCCACATCGGCCCATAGGCCGCACGCCGCCACCAAGCCGGCGAGGATGAACCCCACGGCGATGATGTCGGCGCGGTGTCGAGCCCAAACCGCGGCCGCAGCCTGCTTCAGCCGACTATCGGGAGAGGCTCCGGTATTGGATTTGGACTTTGCGCTGGGCTTTGTAGGGGGCTTTCGAGCGGTTTTCGTAGCCACAACAACAACAAACGTACCATTGACAACACCAGTAACCAATGGTTTGGCCAGATCGCGGCCGGTTTGTTCAGAACTCGATGATGATGGGGACGATCATCGGACGGCGTCCGGTGTTGTGGTTGACAAACTGTCCGGCGGCCCGGCGCACCAGCCGCTCCAAGTCGCCATCCTCCCCTGAAGCCAGGCCCTCCTCCACGGCGGCCGCCACCTCGTCGGCGCCGAGCGATTCCAGATCTTTCGCCGCATCGCCCCCCACCCAGCCCTTGCTCTCGAACCGGGGCTGGGCCAGCAAGCGGCCCTCAGCGCGGTCCACCGCCACCACCACGTTGACCACTCCGTGGCTGCCGAGGATGGACCGCTCGCCGAACAGATCCCGGTCGTTCTCGATCAACTGCCCGTTCACAAAGTAGTAGTCCCCCGATGTGACCTTTCCCCGGTTGGCCAAACCGCTGTCGCTCAACTCGATCTGCTCGCCGTCGCGAGCGAGGACCACTCGATCCGCGGCCATGCCCATCTTCATCGCCAGATCGGCGTGGGCAACGAGGTGGCGAACCTCGCCGTGAACCGGCACAAAGAACTCAGGGTCGGCCACCGTGTGCAGGGTGCGGAGCTCGTCCTGCTTGCCGTGGCCGGTGGTATGGACGTCTAGTTGCCCGCTGTGGACCACTTCGGCCCCCCGATCCACCAGGTTGTTGATCATCCGGGCCACCCGGGCCTCGTTACCGGGGATGGGGGTCGAGCTCAACACCACGGTGTCGTCGGGTCCGATATCGATCCAGCGGCTGTCCCCGGTGGCGGCCATGGCCAGGGCCGAGCGGGTCTCCCCCTGCGAGCCGGTGGACACCACGCACACCTGCCCGGGGGAATACCGATCGACATCGGCCACGTCGATCACCGCATGGTCGGGCATCGTGAGCAAGCCCAACTCCCGGGCCAGGGCGAAGTTGCGCTTCATAGACAGCCCCAGCGTGGCCACTTTGCGCCCCGACTCCACCGCGGCATCCACCACCTGCTGAACCCGGTGAACATGGCTGGAGAAGGCGGCCACTACCAGGCGTCGGCCGGGATGGGCGGCAAACACCCCTCGAAGCACCTCTCCAACCTCGGTTTCCGACCGGGAGCTGCCGGGAATCTCCGAGTTGGTGGAATCGCACAGCAGCAGCCGCACTCCGTCGGTTTGAGAGATGGCCCCGATCCGGGCGAGGTCCGTGCGCCGACCGTCCACTGGGTTCAGATCCAGTTTGAAGTCGCTGGAGTGCAAGACGACCCCTTGGGAAGTGCGGATGGCCGAGATCAACCCCGAGGGAACCGAGTGGGTGACGGGGATGAACTCGCAGTCGAACGAGCCGATGCGGAGCCGGTCGTGGTCGCCGATGGAGTTGAGGGTTGTGCGGTTGATAACACCCCGCTCCTCCAGGCGGTTGCGGATCAATCCCAGGGTGAAGGGCGAGGCATAGATCGGAAACGACAGCCATTCCAGGGCATGGGGCAGCGAGCCGATGTGATCCTCATGGCCGTGGGTGCATATGCAGCCAACGATGCGATCAGCGCGATCGCGCAGGTACTCCAAATCAGGGAGCACGAATTCAGCGCCGGGCATGTCCTCGTCGGGAAACAGGATTCCGCAGTCCAGCAGGAGAACCTCGCCCCCGGATTCGATGGCCGCGCAGTTCCTCCCGATATCGCCCAACCCGCCCAGAAAGGTGATCTGAACCGGATCAGCCATCGGCACCGAGTCTTGTGTCGGCCAGCACCTCAGCAGCGGCCTCGGCCAAACCCTCAGGCTCGACGTCCAGGGGCGGGCGGCAGCGGCCGACCGGGATGCCGATAAGGCGCATCATCGCCTTGGCCGGAATGGGGTTGGGCGCTGTCAACCCCGTCTCATAGTCAAACGACGGCATGAGGCTGGCGTTGATCTTGGCCGCGGCCCCAACGTCGCCCCCCTCGAAAGCGGCGATCATGTCGGCGTGCTCGGTACCGGCCCAGTGGGTGGCCACCCCGATAACCCCCACCGCCCCCACCGCGAGCAGCGGCAGGGTGAGGCTGTCGTCGCCGCTGTACACCTCAAAGCCCTCGGGGGCCTGGGCGATGAGCGCGGCGGTCTCGGCAGGGTCGCCGGCCGCGTCCTTGATGCCGACGATGTTGGCGACACCATGAGCCAGCTCCAGCAGCGTGGCAGTGTCCACCTTTCGCCCGGTGCGCACGGGGATGTCGTAGATGAGCACCGGTAGATCGGTGGCCCCGGCCACCGTGGCAAAGTGCTTGGCCAGGCTGGCTTGCGAAGGCCGGTTGTAGTACGGGGTCACCGACAAGATGCCATCAGCCCCGGCCTCTTGAGCTCGCTCGGTGAGCTCAATGGCCGCGGCAGTGTCATTGCTGCCCGCTCCGGCCACCACCGGCGCATCCACCGCAGAGACGACCGTGCCGATGAGGTCGATTTGCTCGTCGTGGGTCAGCGTCGGCGCCTCTCCCGTGGTGCCCGCCACCACCAGCCCGTCGCTCCCGTTGTCAACCAGCCATTGGGCCAGCGACGCGGCGGTCTCCAGGTCGAGCGAGCCGTCGTCGGCAAACGGTGTGACCATGGCGGTGAGCACCTTTCCAAATCGAGCCATGGGTTCTCCTTACGCTTCAGCGGCGTCGTCGGCCATCTCGGTTGCCCGATCGATCCCCAGGGTCACCAGGAGATCCTCGTGCAACTCGAACCACACCTCATGGTAGGAATCCATGGAGGGTTTCGTAAACCAGTTAAGTTCGCCGCCCTGCACACGAAGCAGCGCGTTGTCGAGCCGCCCTCCATAGTGGCCGAATCGGTCAAGGGCATCGGCTAAGCGGGCGATAATCGGCTGGACCCGCTGGTTGATCTCGGCCAGTCGGACTATGACCGCGGCGTCGTAGTCGGGATCGGTGTGGTCGTTGAGCGTCTGGTCGCCGCGTACTTGGAAATCGGTGCAGACCTCCTTCAACTGAGGATCCAGCACCCGAAACGACTGATATTGCTCCTGGATGAGGGGTCTGGTGCCGGAACTCTCGATTTCGGCGGCCACTAGCCGCTCGGCCTCGGCCCTGCCCTCCCCGAGCAGCATCCACCCCTGGGCTCGCTTCCCGTCCCGGTAGCGCACCCAGCCCCTCTCCCCCAATTCGCTCAGGACGCCCGCGGCCTGTGTCGCCGACAAGCCGGTGGCCAGGGCCACAGATTCGGCGTCAGCCATGCCCTTGGTGCGCAGCGCATAGAGGACGCGCCCCTCCATCCCAGACGAATACGGCACCAGATCAGACTACTTCCGCTTCTCGATCCCGGTCTCCGGGGCGGCCTAGGCGTCTCAGGATGAGGGGGTAGCCCACCAGGGCGATGGTGGCGAAGACGAACCATTGGACGGCGTAGGCCAGGTGGGATCCCTCCCCGAGGTCGGGAGGGGGAACGGGGACGGGCCAGTCGCCAGCAGGCGGTGCTTGAGCTTGGAGTTGCAGGTAGACCGGCAACAGGGCGGTATCGAGCTGTTGGGACAGGCGGGCCAGATCGGGGCGGGCCATCTCTGTGAGCACCCCGCCAGACGGGTCTGACTGCTGAAGCCCAGCGGCGGTGACCGTAGCCCGAACAAGCCCGATCACCTCCACCTCACCACCGGCAGGGGCGAAGTCGGCGGGGGAAGTGCCGGTGCCAGCCCCGTGAGGGATCCAGCCCCGGTTGACAGCGACGGCCTCGCCGGTTGGGAGCCGCAGCGGGGTGAGAACCCAAAACCCGGCAGAACCCTGGAAGGTCCGGTTGCGGATAAGAACCTGATCTTCCACTTGGTAGACACCGACAGCCCGGACCGAGCGAAACTCGATGTTGTCCCCTATGTCGTAGTCATCGTCGATGCCGGCCAGGCCTTGAATCTGCACAACTGGGAGTTCGCTGCGGCTGGCAATGGTGCTGTTGTGATCCCGGCGCTCAGACAGACGGTGGAGCTGCCAGAACCCAGCGGTGATCATGGCCATCACTGCCAGGAGCACCGCGATGTTCAGCAACAGGCGCCGGAATGACACGACTGGGTCGTCGCTAGATGTCCAGCAGGGTATCGAGGCCCACGATGAGCCCGGAGCGGTCGGGGGCCGCTTTCACCGCGGCCAACACGCCGGGCATGAACGAGGACCGATCGGTGGAGTCCTGGCGGATGACAAGGGTCTGGCCTTCAGCACCCAGGATCACCTCGTGGTGGGCCACCATCCCCCTCATTCGCACGGCGTGGACCCGGATGCCGGTAGAGCCCTCCGCCCCCCGCACGCCGGACAGCATCTCGTGTTCAGTGGGATCGGGGGCCCAGTCGCCCGACGCCGCCGCCATCTTTTCCACCGTGAGCCGGGCGGTTCCCGATGGAGCGTCGATCTTGGCGTCGTGGTGCAGCTCGATCACTTCGGCGGTATCGAAGTAGGGCGCCGCGAGTTCGGCAAAGCGCATCATCAGCACGGCGCTGATGGCGAAATTGGGTGCAATGATGCATGCCCGCTCCGCAGCGGTGAACGAGGCTTGGAATTGCTCCAAATCCCCGTCAGTGAATCCCGTCGTGCCCACGACGGCGTGGATCTGCTGATCGGCCAGCCAGATCAGGTTGTCGCGGGCCGCCTCGGCAATAGTGAAGTCCACCACCACATCGGCATCGGCTTCCGCCATTGCCTCCCGGTGGGCAACTGCCACCACACCGCCGGCGGAACCACCCGACTGGATGGGGTCCACGGCGGCCACCAATTCCAAATCCGGGTCAGCTGCCACCGCCTCACAGACGGTGGCGCCCATTCTGCCCCCCGCGCCGAACACCCCTACCCGAAGCATGGACGAGACGTTATAGGGCCGAGCGGTGGCAAACCGGCTGGAAAAATGAAGCCTTGGGCTGGCTTATCGAGGAGAGCGGTCCCGGTCGCGGCCCCGACCGCCGCCTCGGCGATGCGAGCCTCCGCTGGGCCCGAGGTCACCGAACTCGTCGCGTAGCTGAGACTCGAAGTCGTCTTCGAAGGAGGCCGCTTGGGACGGGCCTTCCCAGTCACCTCGGTCTCGGCCACCCCGGTCGCTCGAACGGCGGTCGCCGCGATCCCGGCGGTCGTCGCGACGATCATCCCGACGGCCCCGGCGATCATCGCGATCCCGGCCACCCCGATCATCGGAACGGCGGTTGTCGCGGCGGTCACCACGATCCCGACGGTCGTCCCGGCGGTCGTCGCGACGGTCATCCCGGCGGCCCCGGCGATCATCGCGATCCCGGCCACCCCGATCATCGGAACGACCCCCAGAATCGCGGTCGTCGCTGCTGT